>CAXTYP010000119.1:0-7871 GCA_964248435.1 uncultured Acidobacteriaceae bacterium
CGCGGGCCGGGTCAGGGCGGCGGCGGGAATCGCTAAACTGTCTTGGTTCCATGAAAGGCCGCGCGCAAGCGCGGCCTTTTCCTATGCGCGCAGGACGCGGTGGCGTGCGGCTGGATCAGCAGGGCGAGCCTTTGGACCGCTTGGCCAGGAAGTTCTGAGGCGAAACAATGGAGCCGCTCTCGGCATGGCCCGACGGCCGGCTCTCGGCTTCGACGTGCCTACGGTCGGTTCCAGGTCAAGGCAGCGCGACTTGCTCCATGACTTCGTGCAAATCTGTCTCCCAGTCCGGTAGGCAGACGCCGAAACGCTCGTTCAGTTTAAGGTTTGACAACACGGAATTGCAGGGACGGCGAGCGGCGGCGGGGTAGGCTTCGGCGCTGATGGGTACCAGCTCCGGTCGCTGTGTGAATCCACGCTCCCCAGCCTGCGCGAAAATGGCCTGGGCAAAGCCGTACCAACTGGTTTGGCCGGCGCAGGTGGCGTGATACATTCCGGCCCAACGCTCCGGGGGGCCAGCCGAACCGCTCAAAATCTGATCGATCATCGTGCGCGTCGCCGCGGCGAGCGAGGACGCCGTGGTGGGCGCACCATACTGGTCGTCGACGATCCGCAGGGAGTCTTGTTCGCGGCCGAGGCGCAGCATGGTCCGCAGGAAATTATGGCCGGTCGGCGCATAAACCCAGCTGGTTCGCATCACGATGTACCGGGAGCAGCGGGCTGCCATGGCTTGCTCGCCGGCGAGTTTGCTGCGGCCGTAAACGTTAAGTGGATCGGGCTCATCGGTTTCCACCCACGGCTCCGGCTTCCGTCCGTCGAAGACGTAGTCGGTTGAGTAGTGAACCAGGGTGGCTCCGGCGCGCTCGGCTTCCTCGGCGATCACGGCGACGGATTGGTGGTTGACGCGGTCGGCGAGGTCCGGTTCTGTTTCGGCGCGATCGACAGCAGTGTAGGCAGCCGCGTTCAGGATGACTTGCGGCCGGAAGTTCTCGATCGCGGCTCGTAGAGCCTCCCGCAAGATCTCGGGGCGGCTTAGGTCCGCGTGCTCGCGTTTGAGCGCGAGCAGGTCGGTGTCGGCGAAACAGTGTGCCAACGCCGAGCCGACCTGCCCGGTGGAGCCCAGTAGCAGCACGCCTGGCCGGTCGCCCCGAACCTCGCTCAATCGAATATCTCGGCCTCCGCGAACGGAGTCCCGGCTGCGTCCTTGGGCGAAAGAATGGCCGCGGAATCGCTCACCGGCCACCGAAGCCCGAGATCGGGGTCGTTCCACAGGATGGTGCGTTCGCATTCGGCGCAGTAAGGGTCCGTCACTTTGTAGGAAAAGCCGACCTCGTCGGACAGGGCGGCGAAGCCATGCGCAAAGCCGGGCGGAATCCAAAGCAGGATGCCGTCCTCGGCCCACATCTCCATCGAGAGCGACTGGCCGAAGTGCGGAGAGCTGCGGCGGATGTCCACCGTGATGTCGAGCACGCCGCCGAACAACACGCGCACGAGCTTGCCCTGGGGATGTGTGAGCTGGTAGTGCAGGCCGCGCACGACGTTTCGTCGCGACAGGGAAAAGTTGTCCTGCGGCCAGCAGACGGGCAGGCCCAGCTCGCGCATACGGCCGGCGTTGTAGGTTTCCATAAACGTGCCGCGCGCATCGCTGAACTGCTTCGGTCGAAGGATAAGAATGCCCGGCAGGGCTGTTGGGATGACTTCCATTGTTAAAGCCCACTCGGCAGATGGGTTCGCTCTTCCAGCAGATCAAGCAGGTACTGCCCGTAGCCGCTCTTGCGAATGGGATGGGCGAGCGCTTCTAGCTGCTCGGCGGTGATGAATCCGCTGCGGTACGCGATCTCCTCCGGGCAGGCGATCTTGGTGCCCTGGCGGCGTTCAATCGTCTGGATGTAGGCGCCGGCCTCGCACAGGGAATCGTGTGTGCCGGTGTCGAGCCATGCCATGCCGCGGCCCATGACTTTGACCTCCAGCAGCCCTTGCGAAAGATAATGCTTGTTGACATCGGTGATTTCAAGCTCGCCTCGTGCCGAGGGCTGGAGCGAGGCAGCGATATCGACCACGGAATGGTCGTAGAAGTAGAGCCCGGTGACCGCGTACGGCGATTGCGGCTTCGCGGGTTTTTCTTCCAGGCTGACGGCGCGGCCCCCTTCGTCGAATTCGACGACGCCGTAGCGCTCCGGGTCCTTGACGCGGTACGCGAACACGGTGGCACCCATGGTTTTTGCGGCTGCCGTGCGCAGCAGAGTCGACAGCGCTTCGCCGTAAAAGATGTTGTCGCCCAGCACCAGCGCACTGGGGCCGCCGGCGAGGAAGTCGCGGCCGATCAGAAAGGCCTGCGCCAGCCCGTCGGGGCTCGGTTGCACGGCGTACTGAATCGCAATGCCCCAGCGCGAGCCGTCGCCCAGCAACTCGGCAAAGCGCGATGTGTCCTGCGGGGTCGAGATGACGAGGATGTCGCGGATGCCGGCCAGCAATAAAACACTGAGCGGGTAGTAGATCATGGGTTTGTCATAGACCGGCAGCAGCTGCTTGGAAACAACATGCGTGACGGGATAAAGCCGCGTGCCGGAGCCGCCGGCAAGGATGATGCCCTTCATCGCGCGGACCGCTCGGTGTAATTGGTGCGGATCCATTCGAGATACGCGCCGGTCTGGATGTTGTCGGCCCAGGGCAGGTGGCCTAGGTACCACTGCACGGTTTGTGCCAAGCCGCTTTCAAACAAGACAGACGGCTTCCAGCCGAGTTCGCGCTCGATCTTTCCGGCGTTGATAGCGTAGCGGCGGTCGTGGCCCGGGCGGTCCTCGACGAACTGAACTAGCTCGCGGCGAGACGCGAGGAGGGGCTGCTCGCGGTCGAGCAGATCGCAGAGGGTGTGCACAACTTGTAAGTTGGTGCGCTCGCTCCCGCCGCCGATGTTGTAGACCTCGCCCGGCTGTCCGCGTTCAAGTACCGTGCGCAGAGCCCGGCAGTGGTCCTCGACATAAAGCCAGTCGCGAACGTTGCCGCCGTCGCCGTAGACCGGCAGCGGCTTGCCCGCGAGCGCGTGCAGGATGGTGAGCGGGATCAGCTTCTCAGGAAACTGGAACGGCCCGTAGTTGTTGGAGCAGTTGGTGGTGAGCACGGGCAGGCCGTAGGTGTGGCCGTAGGCGCGGACCATGTGGTCCGACGCGGCCTTGGACGCGGCATAAGGACTGTTTGGGGCGTAGGGCGTCGTTTCCGTAAACGGCGGGTCGTCCGGGCCGAGGGAACCGTAGACTTCATCGGTCGAAACATGGAGAAAGCGGAAACGGTCGCGGCTCGCTCCGGCCAGGGTTTGCCAGTAAAGACGGGAAGCCTCGAGCAGCTGTTGCGTGCCTTCGACGTTGGTGCGGACAAACGCGCCGGGATCGACGATGGAGCGATCCACATGGCTTTCCGCGGCGAAGTGGACGACGGCGCAGGGCCTGTGCTGTTCGAGCAAACGGGTGACGAGCACACGATCGGCGATGTCGCCGACCACGAGTTGGTGGCGGTTATCGAGGTCGAGCGTGCGCAGGTTTTCGGGATTGCCCGCGTAGGTCAGCAGGTCGAGATTGATGACGGGGGTGCCGACCTCGCGCAGCCACCCGAGCACGAAGTTGGAGCCGATAAAGCCCGCGCCGCCGGTGACCAGGATGGTGTCTCGCGCTGGGCCATTCATGCGCACGGCTCGGTTACTGTTTTGGACAGGGGAGTGGTACTGATCGGAAGTGGTCTGGAGTCGGGGGGCATGGGCGAACGGTCCGCGCTGGTCTTCATCCTAACCATTCACAGGGTCACCGGGAGGCAACAAAGGCGCACCATCGTAACTGTGCAAGCGGATTTTGGCGGGCGGGCGAGCGGGTTACGCACTCTCGATCGCGGCACCGGGTTGCGCGGCGTACTCGGCCCATGAGCCGTCGTACAGGCTGATGTGTTCGGCACCGGCCAGCTCGAGGGCAAGCGCCACCACGGCCGCGGTGACGCCGGAGCCGCAGGTCGTGGTAACGGGCTCGTGGAGATTGAGTCCCTTGGTCGCGAACAGCTGCCGCAATGCTTCGGGATCGCGCAGGTGACCGGCGGCGAGCAGATCTGTGAAGGGCAGGCTGACCGCGCCGGGCATGTGGCCCGAGGGGAGCCCCGGCCTGGGTTCCGGCGCTCTGCCGTCGAAGCGGCCGGCGGAACGGGCGTCGAAGAGCTGCATGCCATTTTGTTCTCGACCGGCAATCATTGTTTGCACCTCGGCATAGGTCCGGTAGGCATCGCGACTCAGCTGGGCGTGAAAGGTGGCCGGTGGCCGCTGCACGGGACCGGTTTCTGTCGGAAAGCCGGCGGCAACCCAGGCTGCAAGGTCGCCGTCAAGCACGGAAACCCGCCTGGCCCCGAGAGTTTGGAGCATCCACCGGGCACGCGGGGCGGAAAAAACGCCGTGCTGCTCATAGATGACGATCTCCATGGCATCGCCGACGCCCAGCGCCGACATAGCGCGCGCAAACCGGTCGATGGCGGGCGGGGTGCAGGGCAGGGTATGGGGCAGGCCGCTCGTGTGATCGGACAGCTCATCGATGTCGAAGAACACCGCGCCGGGCAGGTGCCGGGCCAGGTAGTTTTCGCCGGGCTGAATGGGCGGAGTGCTGCCAGGCGGCGCGAGCGTGGCGTCGAGGATCACGAGGTTTGCGTCGTGAAGGCGGTTCGCAAGCGTGGCGAGAGGAAGGAGTGGCGACACGCGAACAGATGAGCCTTCCGGGTGTTGCGCTGTGTCATCTCGGAGGCTGTCGGGGATTGTCATAGAGTGTCCGTGGCTGTTTCGCGAATGGACAAAAGGCCGAGTACCGTAAGGACCGCGGCGAGTGACAGATAGTAGCCGACATACGGCAGGCCATGGGTTTTGGCGAGCCAGGTGGCAATGTAGGGGGCCATGGAGGCACCCAGGATGCCGGCCAGGCTAAAGGCCAGCGAACTGCCGGTGTAGCGCACGGGGGTCGGGAAGAGCTCGGACAGCACGGTGCCCAGAGGGCCGTAGGTCAGCCCCATCAGCGTGAAGCCGAGAATCATCATCGCGAGGACGCCGCCTGGCCCGGCCACGAACAACGGAGGGAGAAAGAAGCCGAAGACGATCAGGGCGGCATTGACGGCAAGCATCACGCGGCGTCGTCCGCGCTCTGCCAGAAGGGCTGAAACAGGGATTGCTCCGGCGAAAAACAGGATCGATCCCAGCTGCATGAGCAGGAAGCTGCCGCGGCTGTAGCCGAGTGGGCCGGTGCCCCAGGCAAGCGTGAAAACGATCATGAGATAGAAGAGGATAAAGGGCGCGAGACTGATCAGGATGCCTGCGACCAGGGCGCGAGCATGGTGGCGCAGAACCACGAGCATGGGAAAGCGAAGCTGTTCTCCGCGCTCGATCGCGGTGAGGAAGACGGGCGTTTCCGTGATGGTGAGCCGAACATACAGGCCGACCACCACAAGCGCGGAGCTGGCCAGAAACGGCAGCCGCCAGCCAAACGCGAAAAACTGCGCATTGGTAAGCAGGCGAGACAAGAGCAAAAACGAGCCACCCGAAAGCAGGAAGCCGAGCGGCGCGCCGAGTTGCGGGAACATGCCGTACCAGGCGCGCTTGCCGGGCGGCGCGTTCTCGGTCGCAAGCAGTACCGCGCCGCCCCACTCGCCACCGAGGCCGAGCCCTTGTCCGAAACGGCACAAGGCGAGCAGCAGCGGCGCGGCGATGCCGAGGGTGCGATAGGTCGGAAGCACCCCGATCAGCACGGTGGACAGGCCCATGGTGAGCAGCGCGAGCACCAGCGTTTGCTTGCGTCCGATGCGATCGCCCCAGTGTCCGAAAAGCCCGGAGCCGATGGGGCGCGCGAGAAAAGCAATGGCAAAGGTTGCGAGCGAGGCCAGGGTGGAGGCCGCGGGGTCCGAGGCCGGAAAGAAAAGACGCGGGAAGACCAGCACCGCGGCCGTGGCGTAGATGTAGAAGTCGAAGAACTCAATGCCCGTGCCGATCAGGCTGGCGAACAGGACCTGGCGCGGGCTGTTGAGTGCCGGGTGAGCTTGCGTCATGCGCTTGGTTCTATCACAGGGGCCGCTCCCAACAAGTACACGGGGCACAAAGTGGCCGCCAGCCGCGCAGGCGGGTTCGTGCTGGAACCCGGGCTGCGCGCGTCACCGGCGGAGGTCAAGGCAGGAGACCGTTGACGGAAAGCGAGTACGGCCTCGCCGCCGTCGCGCGATTCTTGTTCGGGGTTGGCTGCATGCGGAAGCGAAGCTCGCCGCCGCGCAGCAGTTCTTCCTGCGTGACGTAGCTGCGGTTGAGGGGCTTGCCGTCGAGCAGGACCGAGCCGACATAGCCGTTCTGCGCGGACAGGTGCTCGGCGACGATGCGCAGCTGTTTGCCGTTCGGCAGGCGCAGCGTGGCCGCATCCACAAAGGGCCGCCCTAGCACGTACTGGTTGCTGCCCGGCGTGACGGGGTAAAAGCCGAGCGAGGTGAACAGCAGCCACGCCGACATCTGCCCCAGGTCGTCGTTGCCGACCAGCCCGTCGGGTGCGGGGCGGTACTGCGATTTGACGATCTGGGCTAGCCGTTCTTCGCTGCGCCACGGCTGCCCGGCATACACATAAAGGTAGGCCATATGGTGACTGGGCTCGTTGCCATGGATGTACTGGCCGATCATGCCGGCGATGTCTTCAACGTCGGCGTAGCGCTTGGGGTCGACGGTCTGGTCGAAAACCTGGTCGAGCTTGGCGATCGCTTGGGCGTCGCCGCCGAGTTCGCGGATCAGCCCCGCTTCATCCTGTGGCACAAACCAGGAGTACTGCCAGGCATTGCCCTCGGTAAAGCCCGAGCCTGCACCGGCCTTGGCGGGGTCGAACGGCTCACGGAACTTGCCGTTCGCCGTTTTCGGCTCAACAAAACCGTCGCGTGGGTTCCACACGTTGCGCCAGTTTTCGGCGCGTTTACTGAAGCGAACGGCGATGTCTTCTCGACCGAGCCGGTGCGCGGTTTGGGCGATGGCCCAGTCGTCAAAGGCGTACTCGACCGTTTTCGAGGCTGCCTCGTCGTCATCGTCAACCGGCACGTAGCCGAGACGCATGTAGTCGCCCAGGTGGCCGTAGGGGGCGTAGTCGGCGCTTGCCACCATGGCGTCGAGTGCGTGATTGCTGTCAAACCCGCCGTAGCTTTTCATGATCGCGTCAGCGATCTCCGGCACAGAGTGGTAGCCGATCATGCACCAGGTCTCAATCCCCTGGAACTGCCACACGGGCAGGATGCCGAACGGGCTTTCCGCTTGCGAGGCCAGCATGGAGCGCATGAGACTTTCGGTGCGCGCGGGCGGCTCGAGCAGGGTCATCAGCGGCTGCTCCGCGCGAAAGGTATCCCACAGCGAAAGGCTGGAAACGAACTGAAAACCGGCAGCCGAGTGCACCTGGTTGTCCGGTCCGCGATAGCTGCCGTCCACGTCCATGGAAAGCGAAGGCGCGAGCAGGGAATGGTAGAGGGCGGTGTACAGGTTGGTGCGGGTGTCGGCGTCGGCCTGCAGGTCGAGCGTGCCCAGGGCCTGCTCCCAGCTTGCGCGTGCTTTCGCGCGGGTACCGTCGAAGTCGAGCCGCGGCTGCTCCGCGTCAAGGTTTGCAATCGCGTGGGCTTCGTCGGTGGGCGAAAGTGCCATGGCCACCGTGAGCGGCGCTTGCAGCTGGCCGAAAGAGAACACGGCTTCAAGGCCGCGGCCTTCGATGGCCTGCGTGTTTTCAGGCGTGGTGCCGGGGCCGTGAAAGCCCTTGTAAGGAACGGGTTCCGGCTCCTTGTCATACAGGGCGTGCTGAGTGAGGGGCGCGGAAAAGCGCATGGCGAAGAAAAGCTGGCGGCCCGGCGCCCAG
>CAXTYP010000120.1:0-7852 GCA_964248435.1 uncultured Acidobacteriaceae bacterium
AGTCGCCCCCGGCGGTCCCGTACAGGCCTTCACGATCGAACAGCTCCGGGCAGTCGATGAAACAAAATCGGACGCCGTCCCGTGTGCCGCCGTCGATCACTGAAACAAAACGGCTGTAGCCCGCGAATGGAATTGTGAGGCTTGGGATCAGCACGGTGCGCCGGGTCAGCCGGGCCGCCACCTGTCGAAACAGCGGCAGGTACACCGTGACGGAGTGACCTTGCCGTGCCAGCGCCGCCGGCAGGGCTCCAATCACATCGGCCAGGCCGCCGGTTTTCACAAACGGAACGCACTCAGACGCGGCAATGACGATCTGCATGGATGAAACTCCCTCGCGCCGCGGAGCAGCCCTGCGCACGGGCATAGTTTAATGGATGCTGCGGGTGAGTGTTGCCCGCAGCTCCCAGGATGATGCCAAGGCAGGGACGACCGAGACTCGGGCAGAACTTTCTCACTGACGCGCGCGCACAGCGACAGATCGCCGACGCGCTGGGCCCGGCAGCCACGGGCACCGTGATCGAGATCGGGCCGGGCAAGGCGGCGATCACGGAATTGTTGGCTGAACGCGCGAGCCGCCTGGTCGCAATCGAGCTGGATCCGGCCCTCGCGGCCGCGCTCCGGTTCCGTTTTCGCGAGCAAAGCAGCGTCCACGTGCTCGAAGCCGATGTACTGTCGGTCGATCTGTTGGCCCTTGCGACCGGGCCGGGACGAAGTCTGGCCGTCGTCGGCAACCTGCCGTACTACATCACGTCGCCCATCCTGATGCACCTGTTCGCGCACGAAGCTGCGATTTCGCGCGCGGTCGTGATGGTGCAACGCGAAGTGGCCGAGCGCATCGTTGCGCCGCCGGGCACCAGCGACTACGGGCTGCTTTCGGTGTTGTGCCAGATCCATGCGCGGGCAGAACTCTTATTTGCCTTGCCGCCCGAGGCGTTTACGCCGCCGCCGAAGGTGCACTCCGCCGTGGTACGGCTGGAGTTTGCGCCGATGTGGAACGAGCTCGGGGTGGAGCCGGGGTCCTTTCGCGCGTTTCTCCAAAGCTGCTTCGCGCAGAAGCGCAAGACTCTGCTCAACAACCTGCGCGCCGCCGGCTACGATACCCTCGCGTTGCTTGCGGCGCTGAGCGGACACAAAGCGCCCGTGCGCGCCGAAGAGCTTTCCCCTTCGGAGCTGGCCTCGATCTTTCGTGCACTGCAGCCGTAATGGGCGCTAGTGAGCGTGCGGCGCGGCGACCGCGGCTGGCGAGCTCACATGATTCGCGGCCGGCGGCGGGCTGGTATGTACGGGCGGCGGAAGAACAAGATGAGAAGGCGCGGGCAGCACCGCCGAATGCGGGGGCTGAAGCACGCCTGGAGGTGGAGCGATAACGCTCGGCCCCGGCGTAAGAATGGCGCGACCACCCCGGTACACGGGGACCGGCTGCACAGGGAAGCCGTTGTTGCTTCCCGCGAACGCGGACCCTCCATAGGGTTGGCGGTACTGCGACGCGCGAGGAACGACCGGAAGGATAGGGGCAAAGGCCGGAGCGGATTCTGAAACCTGGTTGTCCGGGGCTGTGCCTCCAACTGCAGCGCTGCGGAGCGCAAAAGGTCGCGGCTCGGGCCGCGCTCCCCCGATGGAACGGAATCTGAACCCCGGACCGCGTGAAACGGGCAGCAAAGGCTGCGACTTCGGCATGGGAGCACCAGCCAGCCGTGTGTGCGGCCGCGGCACCGAGGGCGGCAAAGGAAAGCTGTAGCCTGGCGGCCGGTGCTGCAGACGCGTGTAGGGGTACCAGCCAGCATCCCGGTAGCCCGCTCCTGGCTGCCACAGCCATCCAAAACCATCAAAGTAATGCCAGCTGCCGCAGCGGTATGGCAGCCAGCCCCACGGATACGCCGAAACCCATGTGTAACCGACACCCGTGTAAAAGCCCCATGCACCGGAGCCATAAGGATCAAAGCTTTCATTCACGCCGTCCGGGGCCCAGGCCATGCCGGCGCCCGGCACGTCGTACCAGGTGCCGTAGTAGTCCAGGTCGTTCCAGGCCGGCGAATCCCCGTCGTCCATGCCCGCGCGTGCGTTTGTTTCGCCGGCAGCCAGCTGGGTCAGCACGGCGTCGCGGTCAGCATTCCACCCATCCCACGAGTCCTGGGCAATTTCGCCTTTTACGTCACTGTCGCCGGAGCCGGCTGCGCCCACGGCTACCGTTTCACCCGCATCCGCCTCAAGCTCCGCGCCCTGCCCTTCAAGGTGCGCGACCCCTCGCAGCACCGCGACTTGGTACGGGGCATCGTCCAGGTTGAACCGCAGGAGGCTTCCGGCCGAAAGTCGCACCTGCTCGCCGCCCGTTTCCACGACCGTGCTGCCGGCTTCACGGTCCGGCGTTTGCACGTAGCTCAGCCCGCGCACGGCTCGCAACTCCTCGCTGCCCCCGCCCATCGAGATCACGTCCACCATGCTGTTCGGGGTCAGGCGAACGATGCTTCCGTTATTGAACTGGAGTTCCGCCCGGCCATCGCTGCCCGTTTCCACTTCCATGCCGGCCAGCACCGGCATGTTCACGGTGGCATGGCGAAAGGCTGTGTCCGGCATACCGACGCCCGAGCCCGCGTTTGCCCCAGGGTTTGACCTTGGGTTTGCCCCTGTATTTGCCCCTGCGCCTGCTCCAGCAGCCGTGCCGGCTTGTCCGATACGGACGGAGCCTTCTACGTCGCTCAAGCGCGCCGGCAGCGGACTATTGATGGCGACGGCCGGAACTTCTTCCTGGGAAAGATCCGGCTGTCCCTTCACCTGTGTCCACCCAGCCGGCAGGCCCGCAAGCACAACAGTGGCAAAAAGCGCGGCGTTTCGTATCGCGGCAGACATGTCCCTCACGCGAACCCCCTCCAACCGAACGCAGCCTTCCGGCCTGCGCTGTTGATAACCATGTTAAACCTCGGAGGATGGCGCGAGTTGCGGCCCGCTTCAGTGCGTCAGCAGGGCCGCGGCACGAGAGCGAGTATGGGTCATCACCTCGTCGCTGCCCGCAATCGCCTGGAGCACGGGCGCGATATTCCCTAAATCCAGTGCGCGGCCACCGGCTGACTCAGCTTGCAGGTTTTCTATCTCGGCGTCCAGTCCCAGCTTGTCATGCTGCAGCAGGGTTTCGAGCCTGCGGCCCTGTTCCAGCGTCGCCGCCACCGCGATCAGGTCGTTGCCCAACGCTTCCAGCTGCGGATCCTGGGCGTAATTGAAGGTGCAGCTTCCCTGCCCTTCAGGACCGGCGTAGCTAAAGGTCTTATGACCGGTAAACGCAAGCTTGGCCCCATGTTTCGACTCGCACGGGACCGTAAACCACTTTTCCTTGCGCGCTTCGGCCCACAATCTTGTCCGCAGCCCATCGTCGATCCGCAGTTCACGCTCAAACTCGGGCGGGGTCGCGTTGCCGTCTTCCGCGTGGTAACGAGCCGTTCCGTCCTCGTGCATCGCGAGGCTGTAGCGAGGGGGCTGCAGGGCCGGGTTTGCGAAAACAAAGGTGATGGCGGCCTGGGAAGCGGCCTCGGGATTGGCTTGTGGGGCGGCCTGCCCCTGAGCAGGTCCGGTCGCAACCACGGGAAGCGCCAACAACAACGCAAGCCAAGCCGGGCGTTTCGTCATCGCAGTGTCACCTGTGGAATCGCAGGGGGCTTCACGGGGAGCGCATGGATTTGCGCTTCGGTCTGCGCATGATGGATGTGACAGATGGCAATCGCCAGCGCGTCGGCAGCGTCTGCCGGCTCGGGAACATGCGCGAGGGAAAGAAGGCGCGCGACCATAAATTGCACCTGCTCTTTTTTCGCCAGCCCATAACCCACCACGCTGGACTTGATCTTCAAGGGCGCATACTCAAACACCGGGAGCCCGTGCCCGGCAGCCGCCAGCAGCGCCACGCCCCGCACGTGGCCCAGTTTCAGGGCCGACTGCGCATTGACGGAATGGAACACGGCTTCGACCGCGATGGAGTCGGGCCTGTGCTCCCCGATCAGCGCATGCAGTTCGCGATGCACCAGCGCCAGGCGAGTCGCGAGCGGGTCCTTCTTTGACAAGCGGATCGCCCCGGCGCACATGGGAACCAGGCGCCTTTCGCGCGCGGTCTCCTGTACCTCAACGACGCCATAACCGGTCCACTCCGTCCCGCAATCGATCCCAAAAACGCGCATGCACCCTGAGTGTAGCGTGCCGGATGCAAGGATGCGCGGTACCGCCCCGGTGAGACCCCGGCTAGCGCGAAACGCCTTCAAGCGGTGATGATGCCGTGGCATATAGCTTGCGTGGCATGCGCCCGGCCAAAAACGCCTGCCGCCCGGCCAGCACCGCGTGACTCATGGCTTCGGCCATCAGGACGGGCTTTTGCGCCGCGGCCAGGCACGAGTTCAGCAACACCGCGTCGGCCCCCATCTCCATGGCAAGCGCGGCGTCGGAGGCCGTACCCAACCCGGCGTCAACAATCAATGGCACTTCATGGATCAGCTCGCGCAGGATCTGAAGATTGTCCCGGTTGGAAATACCCAGCCCGGAGCCGATGGGGGCGCCCAGCGGCATCACGGCGGCCGCGCCCGCATCGATCAACCGCCGAGCAAACACAATGTCATCGGTCGTGTAGGGCAGCACAGTGAAACCTTCCTTCACCAGCACCCGCGTCGCTTCAAGCGTCGCCTGCACATCGGGGTACAACGTCGTCAGGTCGCCGATCACCTCGATTTTGACCCAGTCGGAAAGCCCGACCTCGCGCCCCAGGCGCGCTGCCCGAATGGCTTCCTCGGCCGTGTAACAGCCCGCTGTATTTGGCAGCAGGAAGTAGCGCCGGGGATCAATAAAGTCCAGCAGGGATTCGCGCGAGCGGTCGAGGTTCACCCGTCGGACGGCGACCGTGACAATCTCCGCGCCCGAGGCCTCGATGGCGGCCTGCGTTTCCGCGCCGTCCTTGTATTTGCCAGTGCCCACGATCAGCCGCGACTGAAATGCCTTGCCTGCGATGACGAGCGGTTCCATGATTCCATTATATTGCGGGTATATTCCGGGCGAAAAAATAAAGCGCAAGCTGAAAACCAAGCCCCGTTTCGAACGGGACTAGTTTGTCGTTTCCGAAGGGAATACGCTTATGCCTTTGCCGTTGCCGTGCTTGTTTTACCGCCGTCATCCTGAGCAAAGCGAAGCTCCCCCTGTCCTTGCCTTGCAAGAGGCAAGGCAGCCAGAACGATGCATCCAAGGCTCACTCCGAGCGTAACGCAAGACCGCGGCACGCCCATGCGCCAAGCTGTCGACTGCTCCACACCCCCGACTCCCCATCCGGCAGCTTTACTCGCCGCCTCACACATCGTGCGAGCCCAAGTTGCATCACCATGCAGCTTCCTTGACCGGAGCCAGACATCTGAATCTCTATCCTGAAGAGTCCCAAGCTTTCTTCTGCGTCACCATCGAGATGCGCGCGCGCAAGCTGCTCCCTCGCCAACAATCCGTGGTGCGGAGGTCCAAATGCAAAGCCGTAATCCCATCGCGAATGGCGGATCATCGACTGTCTGGATGGCAAGGTTGCGGCTACCCTTCCTAATCATGATCCTCGCGTTTGCCTATGGGCAGACCCTGTATGCGCAGGGAGGGAACGGAACCCACGGAGCAACTCCGCCGGCGAATTCTTCGGGTGGCGATGATCTCGCCACACAAGCCAATGATCCAACCGCGCCTGTGATGGAGTTGCAATTCCAGAACTCCTACACGCCCGTCTACTACGGGGCCGAAGGTCAGGGCAACGTCTTTATCCTGCAACCCGTTCTTCCAGGCAAACCTCACGGCTGGCTCCCACTGACGATCACACGGCCCACCGTTCCTCTGGTCAGCGCGGCAAACGGAAGAACAGGTTTGGGAGATATCCTCATCGTGTCCGTGGGAATCTACTCCCTCACCCCGAACTTGAAGCTGGGAGTCGGCCCGGTTTTGATCGCTCCGACGGCAACCAATCGATTCGCGGGCGCGGGCAAATGGCAACTTGGACCATCCGCTGTAACCATCTTCACAGGAATCAAAGGCATGGTGATCGGTGCGCTCATCGAAAATCCAATCAGCTTCGCAGGCGAGTCTTCGCGCGCAGATACGGATGCGATGTCGCTCGAACCCATCATCGTCAAAACACTTGCGAAGACCTACTACCTTCGGTTCGATCCTACGATGAGCTTCGACTGGGAACGAGGCGGCGCGGGGACAGTTCCTGTGAACCTGGGTATGGGGAAGATCTTCAAAGTACGCACCCAGGCCGTCAGCGCCTATGTGCAGCCCGAGTGGACAGTTCACCGTCCAGCCTACGCGGGGGCCGCGAGCCCGAAGTTCACTCTGAGATTGTCCCTGACTCTGCTGTTCCCGGAGAAGAAGTAGGCATGAACAAGACAGGGCAGAACACTGTCGATCCAAGTGCTAGCACCAGAAAACCAAAGCCCCGCTTGGAAGCGGGGCTTTGGCCGGTGCACTGTTGAGATTGACCTGAGGCATCCTTCGAGCCAAGCTGCCCATGCATACCCAATCCTGCATGAACGCTCTTGAGATGGGCCTCGGCGTTCTGAAACAATCCGCCAGGTCTAGAGCTGGAAGGAGCCCTAAGCCTCAGACACCTCACATACTGCGTCGCACAAACTACAGTCAGAACTTGTCATGTATTGGATCGCCCTCCTTTCCTGTGTAGCTCCACAATAACTCCGAGTTTTTTGCGGCGTCAAGAGCTTCCGTGCGAGCCGTTTTTCGCGTGGTGCAAACTACCGCTGCCTTCGATCGCTCACCACGCGTGAACCCAACCGTCGCGTTCCTGGAGGCTTACCTCCACACCAAACAGCTGGCTCAGGACCGGCCCGGTCAGCAAGTCACAACGCCCCCTGTCGGCCACGATCCGCCCGTCCTTCATCAACACAACCCGGTCCATCTCCGGAATAACATCGGCCAGCTGGTGAGTCACGAGGATCAAGCCCGTCCCGGCCCCGGCCACGGCCCGCAACGCCAGCCTCAGTTCACGCTGAGCGCGCAGGTCAAGCGCGTTTGAGGGTTCATCCAGCAGCAACATGCGCGGGCGGTGCACCAGGGCCCGCGCGATCATGACCCGGCGCTGCTCCCCGGCCGACATGGCGCCGACCGCCTTATGGGCAAGGTGCCCGGCCCGCATCAACTCGAGCGCTTCCCCGGCGCGGACCGCCATGGCGGGCGTCACTTCGTGGTTGGGCCACAAGGCGGATGCGCCAAAGAATCCCGCCAAAACAGCGTCCAGTCCCCGCGTCGACGCCGTGCGCTCGCCCGGCAGCTCCGCCCCGACCACACCAAAAAGGGAGCGCATCTGGCTCAGGTCCCAACGCTCGCGGCCCAGCAGGGAGAAGTGCGCCCGTGGCTCGCCCGGCGCAGGAGCGACCGGGTAGAGCTCCCGCGTCAACAGCTTGATCAGCGTCGACTTGCCGCAGCCGTTCGGCCCCAGCAGCACCAAGTGTTCGCCCATCGCGATCTCCAGCGTCACCGCATGCAGCACCACGGCCTCGTCGCGCGCGACCGAAACGCCCCGCATCGAAAGAAAGCTTTCCGCACTCGCCCCCATCCTTCACCCTTTCCCTATGCTGCTTTCGTTACAGTAGAGCCAGCATGCACAACAGCGCCCCGCACCCTTCCGAGCCATCGCAAGATGCCGACCTGCTGCCGGCCGGGGCCTTGCCCGGCGGTTTTCGCTTCGCCGCCACGCGCGCCGGCATCAAGCCAAGCGGCAAGCCCGACCTCCCCTGCATTGTCGCCGCCGAGGGCACCCGGGCCGCCGCGCTTTTCACGGGCAACCGCGTTGTCGCGGCCCCCGTCACGGTCGGCCGCGAACACCTGCGAGCTACGGGCGGGC
>CAXTYP010000121.1:0-7787 GCA_964248435.1 uncultured Acidobacteriaceae bacterium
TGGCGGGCCATGGTCACGGCCATCGACAGGCCGCGAGCCTTAAAGGTGCCGGTGGGATTGGTGGCTTCCTCCTTGATCCACATGCCCGGGAAACGCCGGCTCTGCAGCAAGGGCGTCCAGCCCTCGCCGAGGGTAACGGGCTCGACCGACGGCAGCACATCTTGGTAGCGCCACATGCTGTCGTTGAGCTGGCGCTCGCGTCCATCCATGGCCTGGGCATTCTCGGGCATGCGCGCGGACTCACGCAATTCGTCCATGTTGTAGCGGACATAAAGGACGCCGGCGCAGTGTGGGCAAACGGTTTGCGGCGTCTCGGCGGAGGTGTGACGCCCGCAGCGCGAGCACTGGAGCGAAGCAATTTGAGGCATAAGGGCAGCATAAATCCGTCGCGTCTCTTCCCGTCGACAAGGGGACGTGTTCAACCTCCGGAGCGGTTGGACAAGGCTTCCACCCCCGCTCTTCCTTTCCCGTTTTGTTACCTCCGAGAGCCTTGGCGCGTCTTTTTATGGAGACCTGGAAAGTGGGGCCGGTAAACTGGGACAAATGAAGGCCCCGATAGCACTGGTTGCATTCGATATTGACGGAACCCTGATGCCCTCCGTGGGTACCTGCATGAGCGACCGCACCATGCGTGTGCTGCGCGAAGCAGTGGAAGCCGGCATCGAGGTGGTGATCGCAACCGGTCGCCGGGCAGCGTATGCCATGCCGCTGCTGGAGCCGGTCGGCCTGCCGCCGGAAACAGTGCTGATCTCGTCAAACGGCGCGACCACGCGCGACTTCGCGGGAAACGTGATGGACCGCTTTTACCTGGAGCTGGACACAGCGCGTGCGCTTTGCGGCGAACTGCGGCGGTTTGGCGGGACCATGGTATTCACGTTTGAGAAGGCCGGTCCCGGCGAGCTGGTGCTCGAGTCGCTGGACCGCCTGCACGACCGGATCGCGTTGTGGGTGGACGCGAATCTTCCGTCGATTGAACAGGTGGATCCTTTGGAACGGGTCTTTGACCGTGGCGAACCGCCGATTCAGGGGATGATCTGCGGGACCGTAGCGCAGATGCACGCGGCCGAGGAACACCTGAAAACTACGCCCTACGCGGGGCAGATCGAGATGCACCGGACCGAGTATGCGGAGCGCGACCTGAGCATCCTGGACATCCTGCCGCTGGGCTGTAACAAGGGGGTTGCCCTGGAGCGGCTGGTCGGGCGGCTGGGGGTGGAACGAAAAGCCGTTATGGCCGTTGGCGATAACTGGAACGACCTGGAAATGCTGCGCTGGGCAGGCCGTCCGGTGCTGATGCGCAACGCAAGCGCTGCCTTGCGTGAAGAAGGGAAACGAGCCGGGTGGGAGCTGAGCCCGGCTACCAACGACGCCGATGGGGCGGTGTGGTTGCTCGCGGAAGAGCTCCAAAGACGAGCCGTCCCAGCGCTTGATGTGGCAATCGTGAACGGCTGACAGCCGGCAGGTAGCGGGGCGGGATGCAGCGCGGTTTCGTTTTCGATCCAAGGCTGGCACGAACGAAGGCTGGCGCGAACGAGTTTGGCGCGAACGAAGTTTGGCGCGACAGAGGGCGAATGCGAGCCCTTTCAACAGGGCCGTTGCGGAAAGAATCGCCAGTTCCAGATTGGGAATGTCCGCTGGATTCGTCGATGTACAGAGCAATAAAAAGAGCGTCTGCGTGGTAGGCTGACCGGGATGACGGTGGTTCAACAAATCGTACAACGAGGCCGGGGCCGAAAAACGGCGGGGTGGCTGCTGACCGCGCTGCTGCTGCCGGCGGCCGCGCACGGGGCCGAACGGGTGACGCTGCAAACTGGTTTCGATTTGCTGTGCGATCACAGGGCAGCCGATGGGGCGACAACGCGATTGTTTCTTGACGGCGGTTCGACCCACTACATCGATGTGGAAACGGCGGCTATCGTGTCGGAGGAGCCGGTCGCCGACAATGGGACGACTGCCACGGCGCAGGGCAACCCGCGGGCTTCCCTAAGTAATGACACGGGACGGCCCGGGCCAGCCCATCAGGGCGCACAACCGGGGGCAGAAGTTTTGAACCCGGCCGAGTTGCACGAGGTGCTGCGGGGTGCCGGTGCAGCGCATGACCTGGATGTCGATCTGCTGGCGTCCGTGGTGCATGCGGAAAGTGGAAGCCGTGTCCATGCCCGGAGCCGCGCCGGGGCCGAGGGACTGATGCAGCTGATGCCGGGCACCGCGGCAGAGCTGGGGATCCGCGACCTGTTTTCGCCGAAGGAAAACGTCCGTGGCGGCGCGGCTTACCTGGATGCGCTGTTGAATCGCTACCACGGCAATGTGGCCTGGGCACTGGCTGCTTACAACGCCGGGCCGGGTGCGGTGGACCGATGGCACGGGGTACCGCCTTACCGGGAAACGCGAGCTTACGTGGCACGCATCATCCACGAGTTCAACGGGCGCTACACGGCCCGGCTCGCGGCGGCGCGGCGAGGACCAGCACCCCTTTCCGGTCAACCATTACCTGGTGAGTCGCGGGTGCGGGCTGCTGCTGACAGGCTTTCTGCGGAGTCGCAAACGGCTGCGGCTGATTTGCGCCCACTGCCGCACCGGACTGCCGAAGGAGAATTACCGCGTTGAAGAAGAATCGAACGGCCCTATGGGCCGGGGTGCTCGTTGTTTTCGCGATCGCGCTCTGGCTGCTGCGCGGCCGCATCCACTTTGATTGGCATACCTTTGGAGCACAGCTTCGGCTGGCCGACTGGAAGTTGTTTGGCGTCGGCGTGCTCTTGATCTACGCCGCCTACTGCATACGCGCGGTGCGCTGGGCCTTGTTTCTGCGGTCGACCAAGGCGGTTTCGCCGGTCTCGCTGATCGGCAGCCAGGTGATCGGCTTTACCGCCGTAGCCCTTTTCGGGCGGCTGGCAGACCTGGTGCGTCCCTATCTGGTTTCGCGCCACACCGCGCTTCCCCTCCCTTCGCAGATCGCGGTGTATGCAGTGGAGCGGATTTTTGATTTTGGATCCAACGCGCTGATCTTTGCCGTGGTTCTTTTATTCGCGCCGGACCGCAGAAACGTGCCGCATGCCGAGGTGGTAAACCGTATTGCCCTGCTGGCGCTGATCGCCGTCGTCGGTTTCGCGCTTTTTGCCTACTTTGTACGAACTGCCGGGCACCGGATCGCAGAAGCCTTCGGGCGTGGGCTGGGGCGGCTCTCGCCGAAGCTGGGGGCAGGCGCGCGGGAGAAAATTCTCGGCTTTCGCGACGGCCTGAATGCGATCGACTCTTTCGCGACCGTGCTGCAGGCCGCGGCGCTTTCACTCCTCATGTGGTTCATGATCGTGTATGCGTACCTGGTGACCATCCGTGCATTCACGGCGTCTCCGCCGCTGGCGCATATGTCCCTGGCACGGTGCCTGGTTCTGATGGTGGTGAGCCAGGGCGCTTCGCTGGTGCAGCTGCCGGTGATCGGCTGGTTTACCCAGATCGGGATTGTAGCGAAAGGGATCCAAACCCTGTTTGGGGCATCCCCGGAGTCCTCACTAGCCGCAGGCGCGATGCTGCTGATCGTGACATTCCTGAGCGTGATTCCAGCCGGGCTGATCTGGTCGCGCCTGGAGCAGGTCTCGCTGGGGAAGCTGACAGAGGAAAGCGAAGAGGCGACCGAACAGGTAGCGCACCACGCCGAAGAACCGGAGTTTGTACCAGAGGCTTGAGCGTGGCTTTCGCGCATGGGCTGCGACGCATCCCATCCTGCTATGGCAAAGGCACTGAGTGGGACTGTGACAAAGGCTCTTCTGGCGGGACTCGCCGGGGGACTCGTGGGATCGGCGGCCAAGGTGGTGGCTGAAAAGGTCTTTCCGCCAAGAACGGACGGGCAAACGCCTCCGCCCACGTTGATCGCTGAACGGTCGGCGGAAGAGGCGGGGATGCCGTTGCCGCCGGCTGCGAAAACGCTCGCCACCGAAGGGATGCACTGGGGGTTCGGCACATTGACCGGCGGCGTGTACGGGTTGGTGGCCGAGTTGTACCCGGCCGCCAGGGCGTGGCGCGGCGCGGTGTTCGGTCTGGCTGTGAACAAGCTGATGCACCAGGGCATCTTGCCCCATAACCGGTTGGTGCAGCCGGTCGGGGAGCAGCCGATGCAGGAACGGATCAGCGAATGGGTGACGCATGTGGTGTACGGGGTCGTGACCGACACGGTGCGGCGTTCGGTGCTGAAAAGGCTGTAAAGCCTCCTGCGCGGCTGGCGGTCACTTCGGCGGTGGACTGCTCCTTTGTGACGCTCCCGCCGGAGGAACCTTGCGGCCCAGCCGTCCTGCTAGGATGGACCCACCTTTATGAAGTGCCCTTTTTGCGGCTTTGCCCAGGATCGGGTTGTGGATTCGCGCGAGATCGAGGAGTCGGCAGCGGTGCGCCGGCGGCGCGAGTGCGACCGCTGTACGCGCCGTTTTACGACCTATGAGCGGATCGACGAGATCCCTTACATGGTGGTGAAAAAAGACGGGCGGCGCGAGCGGTTCGACCGGCAAAAACTGCTGACCGGCTTACAACATGCGTGCGAAAAGAGACCGATCGCCATGCGTCAGCTGGAAGAGCTTGTGAGTGCGGCGGAGACTTACCTGAGTGAAGCGCCGGACCGGGAGCGGACCACCGCCGAGTTAGGCGAGATGATGATGGATCGATTAAAGAAACTTGATCCGGTCGCTTATATACGATTTGCAAGTGTGTATCGCGAGTTCAAGGATGCAGCGGATTTTCACGATGAATTGGGACGGGTTTTAAGTGAACGCACATACGACCTTATGAAAGAGGCGGCGACCTTATGAGTCACCATAGGATTACCCTGATTCCCGGAGACGGCATCGGTCCGGAAGTGACGGATGCGACAGTTCGCATTTTGGAGGCGGCAGGCAAGCCGCTCGGCACGAGCTTTGACTGGGAGCGCCATGACGCCGGTGCCGACGCATTTGCGCGGACGGGCGAGTACATCCCGAAAGCCTTGTATGAATCGGTAGAACAAACAACCGTCGCACTGAAAGGGCCTGTGACGACGCCGATCGGGGAAGGTTTCAAGTCGATCAACGTGACGCTGCGCAAGCAGTTTGACTTATACGCAAATGTAAGGCCGATCCGGAACCTGCCGGGGCTGGTCACCAAGTATCCAGGTGTGGACCTGGTGATCGTGCGGGAAAACACCGAAGGATTGTATGTGGGGCTGGAGCAGGAGGTTGTGCCGGGGGTTTGCACGGCGCTCAAGGTGATCACGGAAAAAGGCTCGACAAGGGTCGCCAGGTTTGCATTTGAGTATGCCCGGAAGCACGGGCGCAAAAAAGTACACGCGGTCCATAAAGCCAATATTATGAAGCTGACCGATGGGTTGTTTCTTCGCTGCTCGCGCGCGGTGGCGGCGAGTTATCCGGAGATCACTTATGCTGAACATATTGTGGATAACACGTGCATGCAGCTGGTCACCAATCCTTACCAGTACGACGTGATGGTGATGGAGAACCTGTACGGCGATATTCTTAGTGATCTTTGTTCCGGCTTTGTCGGCGGATTGGGGCTGGTGCCGGGGGCAAACCTGGGCGAGCATGCCGCAATTTTTGAGGCAGTGCATGGCTCGGCACCGGACATTGCCGGGCAGGATAAGGCGAACCCGACAGCGCTACTGCAATCCGCGGTGCTGATGCTGCGTCACCTAAACGAAGACGCGACCGCGGACCGGGTGCAGGGGGCGCTCGAGCGGGTGTATGCAGAGGGCAAGACGCTGACGCGGGATGTGGGTGGCGGCGCGGGGACGCGGGCGTTTGCGGACGCGGTTGTCGGAGCGCTGAAAGGCTGATCGGGCTGCCTTCAGGCTGTTGCGGCATGACTTGGCAGAGGCCAAGGGCAGCGGCAGCTAGAATCATGCAGTGAACTTTCCTCTGAAAACTCGGACCGCGACAGCTTATCAACTTACCGCCGCTGCCCTGTGCGCGGCGCTTCTTTCCCCGCTTGCGGCGTGCAAGCCCGGGTCCCTCGGCCCGAGCAGGCAGTATGCACAGGTGGATTACGCGCATGGCGGCACGGTAACAGGGGTGGTGCGTTTCACAAAAACGCCGCCGCCGCCGGTTGAGATCGACATGGCGCAGGACCCGGTGTGTGCGATGAGCTCGTCGGACATGACGGCGGATTACGTGGTGCACAACGGTGGGCTGGCGAACGTGGTGGTCTATGTGCAGAGCGGATTGGGCGACCGGCTTTATCCGATTCCGCGTGAAACGGTGGTGATCGACCAAAAGGGTTGCCGCTTTGTGCCGCATGATTCGGTCGCGATGGTGGGGCAGCAGGTGGAGTTTCTAAACTCCGATAACACGCAGCATAACGTCCACATGTCGCCCACGGCTTCGGGCAACGAGGGGTTCGACGTGACGCAAAGGGCGGGGGCGAGCCCTATCTCGCGGTACTTTCGGTCGCCGGAAAACATGATGGCGATCCGCTGCAACAACCACCCGTGGATGCACAGCTACCTGAGCGTGGTGCCGAACCCGTTTTCAGCGGTGAGCGATGCGGAAGGGCGGTTCACGATCAAGGGACTGCCCCCGGGGACGTATACCTTGACGGCTGTGCATGAGCAGCTGGGCCAGCGGTCGGCGACCGTGACGGTGGCCGCAGGGGCGACGGCACGGCCGGCGTTTACGTTCTAGCCGGTTTGAGGCCGGCTTCAAGCTCTACGTGGGTGAAGCGCCCATTGGCCGACTACGCGGCAATGGGGATCGGAGAAATCTGGATGGTGGGCCCGGAGAACGGCGCCTTTGAGCGCCACGGGCAGGGACAACTGGCTCAGAGCGAGCGGCCCAGTCTTCCCGAACGCGGCCCGAACGCGGCATGGAGTTCCCGATTGGGGAAATAGCGAAACTGGTTCGTTGAACCGCTGGTGTAAACCGTTGCGGTGCTGCCCAAAGCCGTTAGACTGACTGGAGCGCCTGACGGGAGAAGCCACAACAAGCATGCAGCGGGTAGAGATTGGCATACTGGGCGCGACCGGCACGGTGGGTCAGCGATTTCTGGAGTTGTTGGCGGACCACCCCTGGTTCGATGTGCGGTGGCTGGCGGCGAGCGATCGCTCGAGCGGCAAGCTGTACGGGGACGCGGTGCGATGGAAGCTGCCGATGCCGCTGCCGGCGCAGTTTGCCGGGATGCAGCTGTCAGCGGCGGTGCCGGAAGATGCGCCGAAGGTGATCTTTGCGGCGCTCGATACAGACATCGCGCTCGATCTGGAACCCCGGTTCGCGCGGGCCGGTTGCGCGGTGATCTCGAACTCATCGGCGTTTCGGATGGACGCGGTGACGCCGCTGGTGATCCCGGAGGTGAACCCCGAGCACCTGGCCATGTTGTCAAAACAGGGCTGGGACGGCGGGGGGTACCTGGTCACCAACCCGAACTGCTCGGCGATTGGGCTGGTGCTGGCGTTGAAGCCGCTGCACGACGCGTTTGGGATCGAAAGCCTGTTTGTGACGACGATGCAGGCGGTTTCGGGTGCGGGCTACCCGGGGGTGCCATCGCTGGACATTTTGGGCAACGTGGTGCCGTTTATCCGCAACGAGGAAGAAAAGATGGTTGCGGAAACAGCGAAGCTGTTGGGCAGCGTTTCGAATGGATCGTTCCAGCCGCTTCCCTTGCGCATGACGGCGCACTGCAACCGGGTAGCGGTGGAAGAAGGACACACGGAGTCGGTGAGTGTGAAGTTCGCGAAACCGGCGACGCGGGAAGCCATTCTTCGAGCCTGGCAGAACTTTGCGCCCCTGTGCGGGCGGGCTCTGCCGACCGCGCCCGCG
>CAXTYP010000122.1:0-7746 GCA_964248435.1 uncultured Acidobacteriaceae bacterium
GGTCTCCGGGTCCAGAACGGGGCAGGGCGCTTCCGGCAGGTCGGCGAACCTGTCCCAGTGCTCGTCTTCCTCCCCGAGAAAGCCGGTCACGGGATCGCCCGGAAACTCGGCCCAAAGCCGCGCGACCTCAGTGCGGGTCCGGGCCAGCAGCTGTTCGGCACGTTCCGGCGCGTGGGCCTGGAGCTCGTGCCAGCCCGCTCTCAGTCGCTCCGCGTCAAGCGGCGAAATACGGAAGACCCCGTGGCAGCAGGCGGTGCATCCAGGCCGGCACGCCAGCCACGAACCCCCGCGAGCGGTGGCGTCGGCCAAAGCCCGGTCCACGATCTGAACCAGTTCCGCGTCGCGTGCGGGAAGCATGCATCCATTCTCGCGCATTCCTGGCCGACCGATCCGGTAGCATGAGCGCAAACGCAATCACGGCTTCGGGAGGCAATCGGGTGGGCACGACCAGGAAAAAGGTAGCAATTCTCGGTTTCGGCACGGTGGGTTCGTCGGTCGCACGCATTCTGCTGGAAGGGCCGGCAGCCGGTGAGCTGGAGTTGACCCATGTTTTTAATCGTGACATCGCCAGAAAGCGCGCCACTTGGGTGAGCGCCGTGGCCGCGAAACCGGTGCAGTGGACAGAAAATGTCGAGGACGTGCTCGCCTCGGATGCGGAGATGATTGTGGAGCTGGCCGGAGGGCTCGACCCGGCCGAGGGGTGGGTGCGGCGTGCACTCCAGTCCGGTAAGAGCGTGGTGACGGCAAACAAGAAGTTGATTGCCGCGCACGGAGTGGCGCTCCATGCGCTGGCCCGGCAGCACGGCGCACACCTGTTCTACGGCGCGGCCGTTGCGGGTGGCATCCCCGTCATTCCGGGTCTGCAACAAGGGCTCGCGGGCGAGCGGGTGCAGCGCATCGAGGGTATTCTGAACGGCACTTGCAACTACATCCTGAGCGGCATGGAGGCTGGCGCGGAGTACGGACCGATGCTGGCCGAGGCGCAGGCTCGAGGGTACGCGGAAGCCGACCCCACCGAGGACGTTGGTGGCCTGGATGCCCGCGCCAAGCTGGTGATCCTGTCGCGCCTCGCGCTGCGCGCGCGGGTCGCCGTTGAGTCGGTGCGCTGCCGGCCGATCACACGCTTGACGGCAGTTGACTTCGATTACGCGAGACTGCTGGACTGCACCATTCGCCAGGTATCGCGGGCTGAACTCGCGGAGGATGGCAGCGTACTGGCGCTCGTGGGTCCCATGCTGGTGCCTCGGCGTTCGCCGCTGGCCTGGTCGCGCGGCACGGAGAACATGGTGCTGATCGGCGGCGCTTACGGGGGCGATGTGGTGTTTTCAGGCCACGGGGCCGGCGGCCATCCCACGGCGGTGGCCGTGGTCTCCGACCTGCTCGCCATCGCGCACGGCTCCGGCGCCGTTGAGCTGCCGAGCCGCGAGGCTCCTGTGACCAGCGACTTCCATCTTCGCCATTCCATCCGGTTCACGGTCAACGATCGTCCCGGCATCGTCGCCGGGATCGCGGCGGCACTTGCTCGCGAAGGTATCAACATCGATGCGCTGCTGCAAAAGCCGGGCCACGCCAAGGCTGCCTTGCCTTTTGTGGTGACAGTGGAGGCTTGCTCCGGTTCGACACTGCGTCGCGCCCTCGGCGAGGTGGAACAGATGGACTGCTTTCACGAACCTCCGCTTGCGATGGAAATTCTGGAAGGGAAGTGAGCCGGGTCGAGTCCCTGGGGCAGGCTTGTTGCCCCGCACCCAATGCTGACCCGGCGTTCAGAAGTACAGAGTTCGCAGACAAACCCCAAACGTCTGCGGGTTAGAACACTACTTTCGGAGTGTTGACCAGTGCTTTGAGATCGAAGTTCAGCCCCGCACTGAGTCCTTGCTGATTGAAATTCAGTACCCGGGCACCAACCGCGTGGGTATAGAAGCCGAAGGCTGAAACGACTGGGTTGATGGCGTAAGAGGCATGGGTGAAGACCCGCTTGCCCTGACTGTACGAATCGCCGTTAAGACTGTAGCCCAGAGCATGAAACAACCGGCTATGCGCATAAACGCTGTAGTCGTCATCAATGGAAGCGAAGCCGAAATCGCCGGAAAGCCCTTTGCCAAACTTTTTGTAAGCCATGGCAGAGAAGCCGGCTCCACTTTTCACCTTCGCGCCCTGGAGGTTAACGGCGTTGAGGCGCTGATAGAACTCAACACGTACCTTGTCGACCACGTGCGTTTCCGGTGTGTTCACCGCTGCCGCTTCGCGAAGGGTTTCGGTTTTGTTCAGCCAGTTGTACTCGCCTGAAAAGCCGACACGCGAGGAAACCTGCTTGTTGGCAAACCACTGACGGTAGTTGTTGTGCTTGAGGCTCGAGCCGCGATCGAAGAAATTGGGCACGTTGATATCGCCGAAATAAGCACTTGTATAGCCGATCTGATCGAAAAACAGGTGCCGCGGATCCTGCAGCCGCAATCTTTCGCCGGTGACAAAGCCATCATCGTCAAACGAGGTGATCTCGGTCGATTGGCCACGCTCAATGCCGAGCGAACCAAACTCGGCCGTGACCGGTTTGATTGGCCTCGCGCTGAAGAAAAGTTCACGTGGGTAAAACTGCCAACCATTCGACTTCAGTTTGTTCAACACGAGTGCTGTGGCAGGATCGGCAACAGCTGCCGTGATGATTTCAAACTGCTCCGCAGGTGTATAGCTTCCCAGGATGACCGGAATGTTCGCCGACCTTTCCGATTGGCTTTCGCCGGCGTAGTCGGAGTAAGCCCAATTAAAGTAGTGGCCCGTCGAAGCACGGAACCCGATGGTGTAATCGGCGTTGCGATCGAGCTTGAGGCGCCCGGCAAGGATGGAGCGCTCCTGCCCTTCCTCGTATAAGTGATACCCGCCCTGGTTGTAGGCATTGCGATAGCGCTGGGAGTGCGACATGGTCTGAAGATCAAGCCATCGCTCCGTGAGTGGCTTTTGAGCGGCCGGAACCGGGTTCGGCTGAGTCATGACCACGGGGGGCGGGGCCGCAGCGGCATGGGCGCCGGCCGGCATGACCGAGGCGGTCTGTGCCGTCAGCAAACATGAGGATGCCAGCCCTGCAATCGCTGTGCCGCGTAGAAGCGTAGAGAACAAAGTCATTAACAATCGCCTTCAGCGCCGAGCTCAGTGCACCCTCTTTCCCAGGGTTTCTGTCTCCCGCATCTTTCCTATCGGCATTTCGCCCTTTTTTGTGCAGGGTCGAGCGATCACGATCCCAACCAAAGTAATGGGACGGCAAGAAACGGCATGGCTCGTCGCCTCAACCATGCTCGGTCGGCCGTCCAGGGCCGAGCGCCAAGGCAAGCCGGGACGGTCTCCGCTGACCGGAACTCCGCTGATGCCGCCGGAAACAGCTGCTGTGGCATCGTAGTGACAGGACCTTTATGGAAACGACCCCTCGCACCAACCCATCGCACCTGCTGCCTGTGACGCACCCCGACAACACGGATCACCGCCCGGAATGCACCATCCGCGTCAACGGCGAGTCGACGCATGCACTGGCCGGCGAACTACTGATTGATGCGCTCCAGCGCACCCTGGGAGGAACAAAAAGCGAGGTGCCGCACGTTTGCTACCTCAAGCAACTGGGGCCGATCCAGACCTGCGATACCTGCTTTGTCGAGGTGAACGGCAAGCTCGAGCGGGCCTGCGCGACCAGGGTGGAAGCCGGTGCCGTGATCGTGACCGAAAGCCCACGGGCGCGGAAGGCGCAGACGGAGGGCTTTGACCGGATCCTCGGCAACCATTTGCTGTACTGCACGGTATGCGACAACAACAACGGCAACTGCACGGTGCACAATACCACCGGGCTGTTGGAAGTGGAGCATCAGCAACATCCGTATCGTTCCAAGCCGTATGAAAAGGATGAAACCAATCCGTTTTACCGCTACGATCCGGACCAGTGCATCCTGTGCGGGCGCTGCGTCGAGGCCTGCCAGAACTATCAGGTCAACGAAACGCTGTCGATCAACTGGGAAAGCGAGCACCCGCGCGTGCAGTGGGACGGCGGCCACACGATCGCGGGCTCCTCGTGCGTGAGCTGCGGCCACTGTATTACCGTATGCCCATGCAATGCGCTGATGGAGAAATCCATGATCGGGGAGGCCGGCTTTATGACCGGCTGGCCGGCGAAGCCGCTTGAGCAGATGATTGACCTGATCAAGGCGATCGAGCCGGAGATGGGCTACGGGCCCATTCTGAAAGTTTCGGAAACCGAAGCCGCCATGCGCAAAACGCGCAACGTGGTCACCAAGACGGTGTGCACCTACTGCGGCGTGGGCTGCTCGTTCGATATCTGGACCCGTCCCGAGGACCGTCACATCCTGAAAGTGGAGCCGAGCCAGGGCGCCGCGAATGACATTTCGACCTGCGTCAAGGGCAAATTCGGCTGGGATTATGTGAACTCCCCCGACCGGCTGACCAAACCGCTGATCCGCAACCCGGACGGCGCCACCTTTCGCGAAGCCAGCTGGGACGAGGCGCTGGACCTGATCGGCGCGAAGTTCAGCGCGATCAAGGCTGAGCATGGCCCGGACGCGCTTGGTTTCATTTCTTCGTCCAAGTGCACCAACGAAGAAAACTACCTGATGCAGAAGCTGGCGCGTGCCGTCGTCGGCACGAATAACGTCGATAACTGCTCGCGTTACTGCCAGTCACCCGCGACCCAGGGGCTGTTCCGCACGGTTGGCTACGGCGGCGACTCGGGATCCATCCACGACATCGGCAAGGCTTCGCTGGTGCTCTGCATCGGCACAAACACGACCGAAAGCCACCCCGTACTGGCCACACGCGTCAAGCAGGCGCACAAGCTGCGCGGCCAAAAGCTGATCGTCGCCGACCTCCGCGAGCACGAGATGGCGCGGCGTGCCGATATCTTCTTCCGGCCGGCGCCGGGCTCTGACATGGTCTGGCTTTCGGCCATGACGCGCTACATCATCGAGCAGGGCTGGGCCAAAAAGGAGTTCATCGAGCAGTGGGTCAACCAGTTTGACGAGTACGTCGAAAGCCTGGGCTGGGCGACGATGGAGTTTGCCGAGCAGAAATGCAAGGTACCAGCCGACGAACTGCGCCACATCGCAAAGGAGATCGCCACGGCCGAAAGCGTGTGCGTGCTGTGGGCCATGGGCGTCACCCAGCACCACATGGGCTCAGACACTTCGACCGCGATCTCAAACCTCCTGCTCGCGACCGGTAACTACATGCGGCCCGGCACCGGCGCGTACCCCCTGCGCGGCCACAACAACGTGCAGGGTGCGAGCGACTTCGGCTGCATGCCGCAGTATTTTCCCGGCTATGAAAAAATCGGCGACCAGCCGGCGCACAGCCGTTGGGAAGAAGGCTGGGGCGTGAAGCTGCCGACGCAAAAAGGCCTGGACAATCACGAGATGATCGACGCGATCTATGACGGCAACCTGCGCGGCATTTACCTGTTCGGCGAGGATATGTACTCGGCCGACTCGAATGCGAATCGCGTGGGCGGCGGCTTTGAGCGACTTGAGTTTTTCGTCGTGCAGGACATCTTCTTCTCGGAAACCTGCCGCTTTGCCGACGTGGTGCTGCCTGCCAGCCCATCGCTCGAAAAGGAGGGCACCTTTGTCAATACGGAACGCCGCATTCAGCGGCTCTACGAGGTGTTTGAGCCCTTGGGCGAATCAAAGCCGGACTGGGAGATCGTCCAGCTGATCGCGAACCGTTTGGGCGCGAAATGGAACTACGCGCACCCGGCTGACGCGATGCATGAGTGCGCCGCGCTGGCGCCCCTGTTTGCAGGCGTCACCTACGACCGCCTCGCCGGCTACAAAACGCTCCAGTGGCCGGTCGCGATCGACGGCACCGACCAGCCGCTGCTGTACACCACCGGGTTTCCCCTCCCGGACAACAAGGCCACGTTTTTCCCCCTCGAGTACCTGGGGCCGATCGAAGTGGAAGATGAGGAATACGATCTGCACCTGAACAACGGGCGCCTCCTCGAGCACTTCCATGAGGGAAACATGACGTACCGGGTGCCGGGGATCCACCAGGAAACGCCGGACCGCTGGCTGGAAGTTTCGCCCGAGCTTGCCGAGGCAAAAAATCTCAAAAGCGGGCAGTGGGTCGACATCACCTCTCGCCGTGACACGCTTCGTTTGCCCGTGCTGGTCACGGACCGCGTGAAGGGCAACCAGCTGTTTATTCCGCTGAACTCGCCGGACAAGCCCGTCAACCTGCTTTCAAGCAGCGATGTGGACCATGTCACGCACACACCGGCCTACAAGGAACTGGCGGTCAAGATGAAGGTGCTGCCATGGCGTGGCGAAAACCCGCTGAGACCGCTCAACTTCCGCAATGGTCACCCCACTCCACAGAACGGCGTGGAGGTAGAACGCAAGTGGGCGCGCTCGGACTACCGTGAGCCGGGAGCGCCGCCCGCACTGGTGCAAATCGACATCAAAAACGGGCACAAAAGCGTGAAAGGGAAGCGGTAGGGACAAGAACAATGGCGAAAGCAATTGAGATCAGGCCACGGCCCACACCTGCCGCGGATGAAACACAACGCAAGCTGGACGCTGCACCCATGGCGCATGCCGAGGCGGTATTGAACGCTTACCGCACGCTGCAAACCATGCACGATACCAACACGCTCGACTTTGTGCGAGGCCTGCTCGGCGCGGGTGACGAGGTGCTGTCGCACGTCGTCGATGTGGCCACCTCTCCGCAGTCGACGCGCGCTATCCGCAACCTGCTGGTGTTGACGGACCTGCTCGGCAACATCAGCCCTGACATGCTGCACAAGCTCGGCGAGAACCTGCAGCCGGTGCTGCAGCCGCAGCCCACCAACGATCCACCGTCGCTGCTGGCAAGTACCTGGCGGCTGCTTACGTCCAAGAACGTGCGCCGGGTCGTCGCGACCGGGGTGGCCGTGCTGGAAGCCGTCGGCAGCGCGCTTGAACCCAGCGGACAGGTGAAGGGTTCAGCCGGCTGACTGCTTGCCGCTCGGCTGCGCTCTTCCAACCGGCTCGAAATGGACGCCCTTAGTTGTCGTCAGACCCGGCATCGCTGCCGATCGGTTGGCCCGGTGGTGCCTGGAGTACCTCCGGCGCGGCAAAGGCCGTTGGATCCTTTTCCCACCGGGCAATGGTTCGTAAAGCAGCAGTCTGTTGCGCCGAGGTCGCGGGTGCCAGGCCTGGGTGACCCACGAGCCAGCTTTTCAGCTCTTCCACCTGCGCTCCGGCGATATTCCGTGCTTCCGGGCCGGCGTTTTTGTCCACGCTGAGCGCGAGCAGATGGTTCAGCACGGCCGTTTGCACCGTCAGTGCCGTTTCTCCCGCCATGCCGGGCGGCGGCTCGGCAAACCAGGTGGCCGCGAGTGTCGCATGGATCACCTCATCAAGCCCTGGCAGGGAAGCGTCGCGAGCGTGATCTTCCGTAAGCCGCGTGGCGCGGGTGGGCTCAAACAAGAGCGAGCAGGTAAGGTTGGCGGCAGACGCGACCGCGCCCTGCGGATCAAACGCCAAGCCCGCATGGCCCTCGAACGACTCGGCCGTGCGATCAAAGCCCGGCGGCCGTGGCGGCATCACTTGCAGCACGGCATCCGGCAGGGTCAGTGCTTGCGGGTCGAGCGTCGAGAGCACAGCGGCAAGCGCCTTGCGCTGTTCCGCCGCGGCAACCGGCTGGGGAAGAGGTTGGCCATCGCCGCGCAGGTTGTACCGGTAGTCCAGCCCGCCGATCTCCTTGGCCGCGGCCTCG
>CAXTYP010000123.1:0-7609 GCA_964248435.1 uncultured Acidobacteriaceae bacterium
CATTTTTCAGCTACATCGGTAGCAAAAACACCATGGTGGCCAAGCACAACGAGGTGCAGGCGCAGTTCGCGCAGATCGATACGCAACTGCAGCGGCGCGCCGACCTGATCCCGAACCTGGTGAACACGGTCAAAGGTTATGCCAAGCACGAGGAAACTGTATTCGGTGATATTGCAAATGCACGCGCAGGACTGCTGAATGCGCAGGATCCGCAAAGCAAGATTGCCGCAAACAACCGGCTCGACGGCGCCATTGGCCGGCTGCTGGCGCTAAGCGAAAGCTACCCTGACCTGAAAGCGAACCAGAACTTTCTGTCATTGCAGGACCAGCTGGAAGGGACCGAAAACCGCATCGCGGTGGAGCGCCGTCGCTATAACCTCGCCGTGCAGGATTACAACACCTACATCCAGCAGTTTCCGGCGAGCGTGTGGGCCGGTATCGCAGGGTTCCACACAGACAATGCGTACTTCCAGGCGAACGAAGGTGCGAAGAATGCTCCTAACGTGAGCTTCTAAAGAACCTGGAATCGGCTTACGAGACCTCCTGCATGGCAATCCGTTCTGCCAGCAGGAGGTCCTGCTTGATGAACTCATACAGCACACGCTTGGTGTCGCCTTCAGCGCGCAGTACCGCTGACGGGTGAATGGTGGCAACCACGCGCGGCGCGTAAGGTGATTCCACGACCTTGCCGCGATCCTTCATCAGTGCGAACTTGGCCCCTAAAAGCGACTTGGCAGCCGAAGCCCCAAGGCAGACCACCACTTTCGGCTGCACCGCGTCGAGCTCGGCCAGCAGCCACGGGCGGCAGGCCGTGATCTCGCGCAGGTTGGGCGAAGCGTGGATGCGGCGCTTGCCGCGCTCCTCAAACTTGAAGTGCTTGACCGCGTTCGTCACGTACATGTCGGCACGGTTGAAGCCGAGCTCTTCAATGGCCTGGTCGAGCACTTTGCCCGCCGGGCCGATGAAGGGCTTGCCCGCCAGGTCCTCGGCATCGCCCGGCTGCTCGCCCACCAGCATCAGGGCTGCGTGGGCGAGGCCCGCGCCGAACACGGCCTGCGTCGCCGGCTTGTACAACTCGCAGCCCTCACACCGGGGCAGGGCTTCGCTTAGAACAGGCAGCGTATGCAATTGGGGCACATAGGTGTTGGTCAGCAGGTTGCTTTGTTGTTCCATCATAGTTCCCACGCGTCGGTCCGCGTCGCTAAGGAGTTGAGGCAGGACGCTGAGCTCAGGCAGCTCAGCCCAGTAGCGCGCCGGCATTTCAGAGCGCATGGCGCGCGTGTTGAGCCGTGCCGGGTTAAAGATCGACGCATAGTACGACCGCCACATCGACTCCAGTTCATCTTCCTGCGGCGCTGCGGAGCGCGGCACGCCGGGGCCCCAGGTGATGCGACGCATCTCCGGATCCCAGCTCGCGGCGGCATAGTCGGTCAGGATGGTCCAGCGCATGACGGCGAAACGCTCCGCAAAGAACGGGACCGCGAGCGCAAGAATGCGATGGTCAGGCCGGTACCAGGAGATGTAATGCTCACCGTCCTCTTCCTCGACCATGCGAAATCGCACAAACGCGTGCATCTTGTGCAGGTCGCGCCGCACCTGGTGGTCCATGCGCCGCATGCGGGCGATATCCGGGTCGAGCTCATTTTTCATCAGCGAGCGCTCTGCCTGGAGCCGCCACAGCACGCGATACAAAAGCTGCCAGCGCTCCGGGTCGCGATGGCAGGCGACGATCTCGGCAACATCGAGGAATGCTTTCGGGACCGCGGGCTGCGGCACGGCCCGGCGTGGGTCCGGCTCCGGCGCGGCGGCGAACGCAAAAGTCAGCGCTGTGTCACTTTCCTCATCGACCAGATCGATCTGTTCGGGCGCAACCCCCTCGCGCAGAAGACGGCGCGCTTCTTCGCGCCAAGCAGCAAACTCCGGCGCGATCCGCAACCGGTACGCGAGGCCGAGGCTCACAGCTGCCCCGTGCTCGCCGCGGCACTGGCTTCAAATAGCTGCATCTGCGCCGGAATGATCATCTGTTCCGGCAGGCTGAGCGAGTCGAGCGTGGTGGTCGGGACGAGATGGTTTGTCGCCGTCACAAAGGGCGACACTGTTTTGAGTCGCACGTTGAGCTTGCGCAGGTCTTCAAGCGAAAGCGGATGGTATTGCCGAATACGCAGGATCCGCTCGACATTGCGGTAGCCGATGCCCGGCACCCGCAGCAGTGCTTCGCGCGTGGCGCGGTTCACGTCGACCGGAAAAAACTCGCGATGGGCCAGCGCCCACGAAAGCTTGGGGTCGCGCGTCAGGTCCAGGTTCGGCTGCTCGGGCGTCGTCAGTTCTTCACCCTTGAAGCCGTAGTAGCGCATCAGCCAGTCGGCCTGGTACAGGCGGTGCTCGCGTACCAGCGGCGCGGGCCGCAGCGGCAGCCGTGCATCGCCTTGCGGAAACGGGCTAAAGCCGGAGTAATAAATCCGTCGCAGGCCATAACTGCCGTACAGGTGCGAGGCGGTCGCGAGAATCTGCTGATCCGTCGAGGGGGTCGCGCCCACCACCAACTGGGTGCTTTGCCCCGCGGGGGCAAACTTCGGCGCGGTCCGCGTGCGTTTGCGGTCTTCCACCGACTCAGCCGAACGTTCGGCGATCTGCGACATAGTCCCTTCAATGACATCGACCTTTTTGTCCGGCGCCAGCTGGACCAGGTCCTGCTGCGTCGGCAGCTCCATGTTGGCGCTCAACCGGTCGGCCAGCTCGCCCGCGCGTTGCAGCAAGGCTTCGCTGGCACCGGGGATGGCTTTCAGGTGAATGTAGCCGCCGAAAGCATGCTCTTCACGCAGCTTGCGCGCCACTTCGATCAGCTGCTCCATCGTATAGTCGGGCGACTGGATGATGCCCGAGCTGAGAAACAAACCCTCGATGTAGTTCCGCTTATAGAAGTTGATGGTGAGGTCGACGACCTCCTGCGGGGAAAACCGGGCGCGACGCACGTCCGATGACACCCGGTTCACGCAGAACACGCAATCGTAGGTGCAGTAGTTGGTCAGCAGGATTTTGAGCAGGGAAATACAGCGGCCATCGGGCGTGTAGCTATGGCAGATGCCCTCGCCGTCAGAGTGGCCGACCCCTTTGCCGTTGCCGTCGCGCTTGGACCCGGAGCTCGCGCAGGAAGCGTCGTACTTGGCCGCATCGGCGAGGATTTCGAGCTTTTGCTGGACCTGCATCATGGGTAATTAGATGTCCGGAAAGCCGTCTTCGCCGCAGACCGGGACCGCGTTCCCGTTGCTGAAAGCACAAGAGCCACAGCCTTTATTGTAGCGAATAAATGGCGAATCCGTCAGGCCTCGTTGGTGCCGAGCTGCTGTTGCAACTGCTCCAGCGACACCCCTTTCGTTTCTGGGTAGACGAAAAGTACGACAAAGAATTGGACCACCATCATGACGCTGAAGAACGCGAACGGCGCGCCGGAAGAATGACGCGCAATGACCGGAAAGGCGAAGGAGATGGCGGCATTGGCCACCCAGTGCGACCCAGAACCAAGGCTCTGCCCCTTGGCGCGAACGCGCGTGGGAAAGACCTCGCTGATGTAAACCCAGATGACCGCGCCTTGTGAGATCGCGAAAAAGAAGATGTAAATGACAAGCAGGGTAAGCAGCGCCCCGCGATGATGTCCCGTGTAGAAGACGGCGGCCACCCCGGCGAGCGCCACGGCCGTGCCCACCGAGCCGATCAGCAGCAGTGTTTTTCGCCCGATACGGTCAATCACACTCATGCCCAACAAGGTTGCAAGCAGGTTCATGACACCGATCAGTACCGATTGTTCATCGGACGAAATCGACGAAAAGCCGCCCGAGCGAAAGATGTCGTTCAGATAATAGAGGATGGCGTTGATGCCGGACAACTGGTTGAACAAGCCGATTGAAACCGCGAGAAAGAGGGGCAGGCGCAGCTTTCGCGTGAACAGCGGCGCATCGCGGTGTGCCGCATCCGCGTGGATCGATTTGCGAAGCTCGTCCACCTCGGCCTGCGGATCAGGCGAGCCCAGCAGCCCCAACGCTTCGCGAGCTTCCCCAATGCGGTCGCGCGTCAGCAGCCAACGCGCCGAACGCGGTACCCCAAACAGCAGCAGCAGAAACAAAAGGGCGGGCAGGCCGGCAATCCCGAGCTGCCAGCGCCACAGGTGAGCGCCCAGGTGAGCGCTTTCAAGGACGAAGTTGGACGCATACGCGAGCAGGATGCCAACCACGATGTTGATCTGAAATAGACCAACCAGCCGCCCCCGGATGCGTGCCGGTGCCATCTCCGCAATGTACACGGGACCCAGAACGGAAGAGCCGCCGATCCCAAGGCCGCCGATAAAGCGAAACAGGAGCAGCACGGGCCAGTTCCACGCCAAGGATGTACCAATGGCCGAAAGCACGTAAAGCACGGCCATGATGCGGAGCGCTTCGCGTGAGCCGATGCGCTGGCCCAGCCCCCCGGAGGTGAGCGCGCCGATGACGGTGCCGATCAGCGCGATCGAAACAGTAAGCCCCAGCCCTTTTGCTGAAAGCGAAAACACCTGGGTGAGCTGGTGCGTTGTACCCGAAATCACGGCGGTATCAAAGCCGAACAGCAAGCCACCGAGTGCGCCGACCAGGGCGCTGCGTAGAAGCAGTGAGTTCAAGATGGAATCCATTCCATGAGAGAAGTGCGCGACTGCAGGGAGCATACAGCAGCCGGGCTACGGCTGGGCAGGGAAGAGGCGGGTCCGGCCTTCTTCGAGCAACAGGAGCCGGTCCGCCATGCCGTCCTGCTGCGCGGCGGCAAGCAGGCGCCTGGGTGGCTCGTCCATCGGCTCGGCGGAAAGGCGAAATGTCCCATAATGCATGGGAATGAGAACCCGGCTGCGCAGGTCCCGAAACGCCTGCCACGCGTCCTCGGGGCTGGTGTGCACGGTGCGAAAACTGTCGGGCGAGTAAGCCCCGATCGGCAGCAGGGCGATCTCCGGGCTGAGCCGCCCGCCGATCTCGGTGAAGCCGGCGAAGTAGGCGCTGTCGCCGCAGTGATAGATCGAGCGCCCGCCCGCCCGCAGCACATAGCCGCCATAGCCGCGCCAGGTGTCATTGAAAAAGCGCGCGCCCCAGTGCCGGGCGGGCGTCATCGTGATCTCGACCGGCCCTGCCGTAGTGGATTGGTACGGCTGCAGCACGCGAACTTCGCTGAAGCCCAACGAAGCGACGAGGTCCTCGACGCCGCGAGGCACAACCACGGTAGGTGCCGGTGCGCCACGGCGGCGTTGCCGGCGCAGCACGCCATGCAGCGAGGGAAAGTCCAGGTGATCCATATGTGCATGGGTCAACAGCACGAGGTCAATGGGCGGCAGGTCGCGCAGCCGGATCCCGGGCTTACGACGACGTTTGAGTAGGAGCAGAAAAGAGGAGAAAACCGGGTCGATCAGGACACGTGAGCCGGCAAACTCCAGCAGAAAGGACGAGTGTCCGATCCAGGTAATTCCAAGCTGGCCGGGCGCTGCCGTTAACGGCAGGTGGTGGCTGCCGGCCATGGGTGTCAGCAGCGACTCGCGAACCAGCCGGGAGATGAACCGGAGTTTGCCGGCTTTGAAGCCTCGGCTGGGAGGAGTTTCCATCAAGTGCCCAGGTTGCTAAAGCTGCCCCCGAACTAGAAGCCGGTTTTCGGCGCGTTATCGCCTTTTACGGCCTGTGCTGCGGCTGGGTCTGCCGCGGCCACGGCGGCCTCGGCGGCTGCAAAGCCAATCTTGGTGTGCATACCATCGCAGAATGGCTTGCGTGCGGATGCACCACACCGGCAGAGTGACACCGCCGGCTTGCCTGTCAGGTCCCACTCGCCGCCATTGCCGTCGAGCAGCCGGATCGGCCCTTCGACGCGAAACGGTCCATTCGGCTTTACTGTAATCGTTACATCAGACATACGTGGAACTCCTTTGACACAATCCTTCGAGTGTAGCAGTCTGCTTTTGTTTTGGCGGCTCGCGAGTGACCGCGGAGCCGCCGCAGGCGCCTAGCGCCGGCTGCCTTTCTTGGCGGGCGCTGTTTTCTTTTTTCCTGGAACAGCGTTTTTCCGCGTCGTCGTTTTTGTAGCCGCTGCTTCTTTCACGGGCGCTTTCTTAGCCGCGGCCTGCTTGCGTCCCGTACTTCCGGCTGCTTTCTTTCCCGCTGCTTTTTTGGTTGCGGTCCTGCCCGCGGTCGTCTTCTTCGCAGGGACTTGTTTTTGAGCTGTCTTCTTGGCCGCGCTCTTTTTCGCTGCCGTCTTTTTGGCGGGAGCCGCCGTCTTTTTCGACGAGGCCTTGGTTGCGCTGCTCCTCTTCCCGGCGCCCTTTGCGGTGCTCTTCGCGCCAGTCGCCTTTTTCGCAGGGGCAGCCTTTTTGCCGGCTGTTTTGCCGGCTGTTTTCCGGGCACTCTTTTTGGCGCTTGCACTCACATTTTCCGGATACACAAGCCGGTTGAAGTTGCTTTCTGCCCCTTCCGCCGTCACCTCCTGGTACACCAGCGAGAGCCCGCTTGCGTCGAACTTTTCAAAGAATTCTTCCCAGGAAATCTCGTTCAGGTTGCTGTCATTGGCGTTCGCGGCACTTGGGAACTCGAGACGAAGAATGCCGGTGCCATGCTCGCTGGTGCTGGTGACCTCGGCCGGCTTGCCCCCGCGTGCTTCGGCCCATTGCCGAATCTCGTCGTGATCCTGCGTTGTTTTTGAAAGAGCCATCGTCCCCGTCCCCCTGTGATGTTTTTTGTTGTTTGAGCAGCAAGTGTTGTACTGCACACGGCTGTGTGTGTGTCACAGCATGGGATGGCGCGGAGCGAAAAGGTGTTTCCGCGATTGCCCAAAATAATGTGCAAAACGGGGCCGGCTTTGCGCGGCTACAAGCTTGCCTCGCCGCGTGCATCCAGCAAGCGCAGTGCTTCGCGAAACCCGTGGGGCGTTCCTGTGTCCACATAGTGGGTGCCGCTTGCGACACCCACGGCAACGCCGCCCCCGGCGAGCCAGGCATTGACCAGCGTTCCCAGGTACTCGTCCCCGCGCTCCGGTGCTTGCCACAAGGCATGCAGGGCATGGAACACCACCCCCGGCATACGCGCCGCACCCCACACCAGCGAGGACGCAGGATGGGCTGCCTTCACCTCGATGCGCAGCACGGTACCCCCCGCACCCAGCGTTACGGCATCAAAAAGGTGCGGCCGGTCAACCGAGAACAACAAGAACGCGAGTGTTCCGTGCGGCAGCAAGGCCAGTCCATCTTCCGGAAACCAGACAGTATCAGGCAGGCCCAGCAGCACTTCCGCGTCCGCGCCCACCAGTGGCGCCGCGCGAAAAATCGCGTCGCATAAGCCCGCCGCGGCGGGCTGCACGACATAGGCGATGGGCACGCCGCCAAAGCTTGCTCCGTAGTACTCCAGGATGTCGGATTTGCCCGGAGAGATCACAAAACAAAAACGGGTCGCGCCGGCGCAGATCATGCGCTCAAGCAGGTACTCGCTCACCGCACGCGGCCGCTCCACGGTGCCGGAGGACTGGAGCTCCAAGCGTGTGCCGACCGGCAGCAGCTCCTTGCTGAAGGCCAGCGGCTGCATGCGGCTGCCGCGCCCCGCAGCCGGGACGACGCCCCACA
>CAXTYP010000124.1:0-7502 GCA_964248435.1 uncultured Acidobacteriaceae bacterium
AACGGCGAGGCCGCCCGGCCCGCGATACCGGTAACGCGTGCCCGCCGGCGCCGCCACGGCGAGTTCGTGCCACCCGCCCTCCGCCGCCTGCATCGGCTTTGGCGCCTGGCCGTCGAGCTCCAGCGACACGGTTCCGCTAGAGGGCGCCCATAACCGGAACCGGGTTTGGCCGTCCGGGAGCAGCGTTGCGCCGAACGGGAGGGAGTGTGCGTAATGCATCGGTCAGGCCTGCAGGATAAGGGTTGCCAAGGGCGGCAGGGTCAGGGAAAGCGAGAATGGGAACCCGTGCGACGGAATGGCATCGGCCTGGATTGCGCCGCCATTGCGGACGTTCGACCCGCCATAGCCGCTGGCGTCCGAGTTCAGCGCCTCGGTCCATGCGCCCTCGTGCGGCACGCCGAGACGGTACTCATATTGCGGCGCCGGTGTGAAGTTGCAGACGACCAGCGCCGCCGGGCCGCCATCCAGCGAGTTTCGCAGGTAGGCGAACACCGAGTTGGTGCGGTCGCCGACCACGACCCACTGGAAGCCGCGCGGATCGCAGTCGATCGCTCGGTGCGGAGGTCGAGTTCACCGGCTTTGCCTCCGATGACGAGCTGGCCGGCTTCTACGGCCGGGCCCGCGCGCTTTTGTTTCCCGGCGTTGAGGATTTCGGCATTGTGCCGGTGGAAGCCATTGCCTGCGGCTGCCCCGTGCTGGCGCTGGCCGAAGGCGGCGTCCTTGATTCCATGACCCCGGCGACCGCCCTGTTTTTCACGGAAGCCACCCCCGAAGCTCTTGCCGGCGCGATGCTGCGCTTTGAATCGCGTTCCGGCGAGTTCCCTCCCGCAATCCTGCGGGCGCATGCCGCCCAGTTCTCGGAGGCGAGCTTTGCGGCCCGCTTTTCGGCCATCCTGGCGGATGCACTCGCCACCTATCTTCAAACTCAAACTGTCCCTCGCGGGACCGAGCCGGTTGCCGCCGGCCGGCATCACCGCGAAGGCACCCAACCAGCACCGGCCACCGTGCCCGCGCTGTTGCCGTAGCTGTACCTCCCCGTTTCCTGCGCCGGCCCCATGGGCCAGTGCCTGACTGCCCTGGTTCCCTCGAAGCCCAGGCGCTCCGACCAAAGATGCCGCAAGGCAGGAGATCGAGCCCATGAGCACCGCTTCCACCCTCGCACCCGCTTATTCGAGCGTCGCCGACCTTCCGGCGGTTCGCTCCAGCCGCACCCTGACCTACAGCGCCCTGGTCGCGGCTGACTTGCTGGCCCTGCTGGTTTCCGGTTGCGTCGCGGTGGGGCTGCGTCTGCTGTTTCACGGCACCCTGTCCCCTTCGGCCTACGCGATGCTGCTGGCGGCGTTCCCGGTCTACTTCCTGGTTTTCTCCGCTTTTAACCTTTACCCCGGCATCGCCGCCAATGCGATCGAGGAGTTCCGCAAGGTGCTCCATGCCGTCACCCTGTTTTATCTCCTGCTGATTGTGTCCACCTTTTTTGTCAAGGCAGAAGATCAATACTCACGCATCGCCTTCACCCTCGCCTGGGTGCTCACGCTGGCGCTGGTGCCCTTGTGCCGCCGCGGCGTGCGCGCTTACGGCTCGCGGCAAAGCTGGTGGGGCGTCCCCACCGTGATCTTCGGTGCCCGGGAAACAGGGCAGGCCATGCTGCGGGTGTTGCAGGCGCAGCCTACCCTGGGACTGCGGCCCATCGCCTTGTTGAACGAAACACCCTTGCCGCAACGGCCGGCCGGGACCGAAGACCTGTTCATGGGTGAATTCCGCCATGCCGCCGCGCTTGGAGCCCGCAACCGTGGCTGCTACGCCATCCTGGCCATGCCGGAGCTGCGCTCGACCGAACTGGAAAAAGTCCTTAACGAGTATTCGCAACACTTCCACCATGTGCTGGTGCTGCCCGACGTGGCCGGCATGTCGAGCCTGTGGGTGTCCGCCAAGGACCTGGGCGGCATGCTGGGCCTTGAGATCGAGCAGCGGCTGTCGCAAACCATGCCGCGCCTGCTGAAGCGCACCTTTGACCTCCTGGTCGCTTCTTCACTCGCCCTGCTGGTGCTTCTTCCCTTTCTGCTGCTGACCCTTGCCGTCGGCCTTTCCTCGCCCGGGCCTATCTTCTACGGCCAGCGCAGGATCGGGCGCGGTCACCAGCTTTTCACGGCCTGGAAGTTCCGCTCCATGGTCACGGACGCCGATGCCGTGCTGGAACAGCACTTGGAGCGCGACCCCGCACTGCGTGCCGAGTGGGAGCGCGATCGCAAGCTGAAGCGCGACCCCCGCGTCACCGCCATCGGCCGCATCATGCGTAAGACCTCGCTGGACGAGCTGCCCCAGCTTTGGAATGTGCTGTGTGGGCAGATGAGCCTGGTAGGCCCGCGCCCGATCGTGATGGCCGAGGTCGACCGCTATGGCCGGCGCTACCAGCACTACCGCCGCGTCACGCCGGGCATCACCGGGCTGTGGCAGATCTCCGGCCGGAACAACACCACCTACGAGCGGCGCACGCAGATTGACGAGTATTACGTCCGCAACTGGTCGGTCGCCATGGACCTTTACATCCTGTACCGCACGGTCAAGACGGTGCTGTTTACCGAGGGTGCCTATTAGCGCGGGATGTTGGCCCGCGCGCATTGGGGCGAGTGCCGGGACTCAGGAGAGGGGCAACATGCGGGCAGGCGAGGTTTACCACAACCCGGCAAGCGGAGAACGCGCCGTTGTGATCCTGGGCAGCGCGGAAACAGGCGGAAGCCGCCTTGTGGTTGACCTTTACCTTCGCCCCGGCGGCGGCATGACCGGGCGTCACCTGCACCCTTGTATCCATGAGCAGTTCAAGGTCATCCAGGGTCCAATCGCTTTCACACTTCACGGGCGAAAACACCTGGCCGAAGCCGGGCAGGTCGTCCATATCGCTCCAGGAACCCTGCACGACTTTTGGAACGCAGGACCGGCGGAAGGCTTGGTGCGGGTCGACGTGCAGCCAGCGGAGCGCTTTGTGGCCTTGATCAAGAATGGCTTCGGGCTGGCGCAGGATGGAAAAACCGACAGCACGGGCAAACCGGACCTGCTGCAAATCGCCCTGCTGGCAAGGGAGTTCGACGACGTGATCCGGTACCACAAGGGGCCGAGAGTCGTTCAAAGGCTCATCTTTCTCCTGCTGACCCCGTTTGCAAAGCTCAAGGGTCTCCAAGGAAGCTACCCCGAGTACCTGGCGCGTCCGGCCGCGGAAGTGCTCCCGTTCGATCGCCTGGACCGGGAGGGTTTGGACGGGTTTGAGCCATGGGCTGATCCGGCCTAAGGAGACGGGCCTGGTCGGCCGGAGCCGGCCGGGTTCCCCGGCGCATACTAGAGTTTCCGCCGGCTTGGCCGATAAGGAAGCTGAGACAACCACCAACGGGCACTGATCCATGACCGCTTCCACACTGCCGCTGCTTGCACTGATCGCGTTTCTCTGGTGGCGCACCAAAGGCGAACTGCTGCCCATCATTCTTTTCTCGTCCATCTTTGACGCCGCCTCCGCCGTAAACGTCGCCGGCACCCCGGTCGCCCCATGGCTGTTTGCCATGATTCTGTGCTTGCCGGCCAAGCTGCTGGGTGGCCACTGGAAGCCCCGCGCGATCCCGGACCTGAACCGGTCGGCCTTTCGCGCGCTGGTCATCTTTGTCGCCTACGCGCTGCTGTCTTCTGCGCTTTTCCCGGTTGTGTTCCACGGCATCCTGGTTTCCAACTCGCGCAACGGGGTCAACACGCACCTGTCGTGGTCCATGAGCAACTTCACGCAGCCCACCTACCTCCTGGCTGCCTTTGCGGTCTTTCTGCTGGGGGTCACGAGCAACCGGGAGCAGTTGCGCAACGCGCTGACCTGGTACGTCCGGGGCTGTGTCACCATCGCGGTGATTGCCATGTACCAGCTCGCCAACGCGACGGTGCACGTGCCCTACCCATCCGCACTGCTCTACACCAACACCACGCACGTGATCTACGACGCTTACAAGATCAGCGGGGTGTGGCGCCTCAACTCCACGCTCTCCGAAGCCTCTGAAATGGCGTCCTACCTCGGTATCGGCGTCGCCCTCCAGGGCTGGTACCTGGCTACGCACCGCATCCGCTGGCAATCGGCCGCCGCCTTTCTGCTCATGCTCACCTCGCTGGTGCTGACTGTTTCAACCGTGGGCTATGCCTGCCTGGGCACCATTGCCATCGGGGGCATCCTGCTGTACCTGCGCTACAGCGTGCAGCGGCAGGGTATCGCGCCGGTCAAACTCATTCTTTTCCTCGCGCTCCTTTGTGCAGCGGTGCCTTTGCTGGCGCTGACCGACGCCGGCAATACCATCAACAAGGTTTTTCAAACTGTTTTCATCAACAAGATGGACAGCGACTCCTACCGGGAGCGCTCCATGTGGAACACGCTTGCGCTCCAAACCTCCCATGACTCGTACTACTTCGGTGCGGGTTGGGGCAGTGTGCGCGCGTCCAGCTTTGTATGCTCGATCCTGGGCAATGTCGGCGTGCCCGGCGCCCTTTTGTTCGTGTTCTTTCTCCTTCAACTGGTCAGGCCCTTGTTTCACCAGCGGCGCTACGCCCGTTATGACGTGTATGAGCGTTCCTTATTTGCTATTTCCATCATGCTGGTCGCCTTGCTGGTCGCCGTACCGGACCCCATCATGCCCATCATCTGGGTCTTGTTCGCCTGTGCGACCGCTTCCAAGCCGCGTGTTGCTCCGCCGTCTGCCATGCCGGTCATGGAAAGCATGGAGACCGCGGAGCCCCCGGTGCTTGCCCCTTTGTGAAGTTTCGGTCAAAGCGCATCGCTGGTGACTGCAGGGCCGACTTCGTAACTTCTACCCGTATGCCACTTCACCACAGCTATAAGCCAAGTAAGTGCTTCTAACAAGCAGGCATATCCTGCAGCCCAGCATGCAAAGACTGCCGTATATGTATAGAAATAATACACATAACACTTTCTGGCTATATAGGGACTTAAGTAATAGGCAAGTGCATTTCCCTTCCACACAACCAAATCCAAGCCCCCAAACACAGTTAGGATGCGGAGAAGCAAGTTAAATCCGCATAGCGATGATCGTTGATAGTTACGGCTCGCATGCATCTCCAAAGGAAATCAATGCCGCGCATTCCCTCCTCCAAGGCTGGCTCTTTACTTTCCATTGCTACGTTTGCGGCCATGTCCGGCCTGCTTCATGCCCAAGGCACGCCCAACGCCGCTCAAACAGTGCCATCGCTTCCACTTTCGGCTTTTCAAGACAGCCTGGGTGTCAATACCCATATTGAATACACCGATAGCAAGTATGCCGATGCCAATGCGGTTCTCACCGATCTTCAGTTTATCGGCATTCATAACCTGCGCGCTGGCATTCCCAATCCCACGCAATGGTTTCCTGCCGGGCAGGGTCTCAACGCCATGCACTTGATGGCCGCAAACGGCATGCGCTTCAACTTTGTCGGGGATTGCAACTACGATCTCAACACGCAACTGCAGCAGTTGGACCTCTTTGTGGGAGCCTATCCAGGCAGCGCGATCTCGGTGGAAGGAGCGAACGAGATCAACAACTTCCCCTGCCGGAACGGGTCCTCCAACGAGGCGGCCGGAGAAGCCTTTCAGCGGGGCCTTTACAGCGGCGTTCACGGCAGTTCCCTCCTGCAAGGGGTGCCCGTGCTGTACATGACCGGCGCGGCCCCGGTCAACCTTTCCACTGATGGAGGCATGGCGGACGTAGCCAACACGCATCCCTACCCTTATCGCGGCGTACAACCGTTCGCACGGCTCGCCAGCGATTTCCCTTCCTACTTCACGAGCATGCCGGCGAGCTTTCCAAAAGCCATCACCGAGACTGGTTATGCAACGCTGCCAAACCCCAACGATCTGGACGGAGTGGATGAACCGGCCCAGGCCGAGATGATCCTGAATATCTATTTCGACGCCGCTCTCGAAGGCGTGGCCCACACCTATGTCTACCAGTTACTGGATCCTTACGCCGATCCCCAGGCCAACAACGGCGACAGTCACTTAGGGTTCTTTCACCTGGATAACTCGCCCAAGATCATTGCCTATGCCCTGCGGCACCTGGCAGATGTGTTTCCGCCGGATGCGGCTTCACCGGCGAAGACGGTGACTGCTTCGATCACGGGGTTGCCCAACGGCACAGGCCACACACTGGCATTGACCGCCTCGGATGGTTCGGTCGCTCTTTTTATGTGGAATGAGGCACAGGTTTGGAACCCGGCTCAGCAGGCCCTGATCTTTGTTCCTCCGGTGCCCGTCAGTGTCGCGATGGCTGGTTCGTGGAACGTGAGCTACTTCACACCTGCCGTGGATACAACCTTCCCTGTCAGCCAAACCAACGGCAGCTATCAAACCTACGTTTCTTCCTATCCAACCGCACTTATCTTCAAAAGGAAGTAATTGACCAGCCGGCGGACGCGAAGAAAGGTTCCCCTTCGCGTCCCGCCTGTTCCTTCCACCTCCAGCAGCTTCCCCAAGAGTCCACGCTTGCGGTTGTTCAGGCCGCTCGCCGTAGACCAGGCGCACCATTCCCGGTGCGATTCGAAGCGGACCCGAAGCACGGACCGGGAAGCGGCTGAGGGCGCGCGAACCCGCGATTGCGGCCGGTTCTCCGTCCCAACCAAAATAGCTTGTCCAAGATTGGCGCGAAAACGGCAAGAAGAAGCTCGTTTGCTTTATGATCGCAATGCCAAACCATTTCGCAGGAGCATCATGCAATGAGGCAGCAGGAACATACTCCAGGGCCGGTGCTAGTGGGAATCTGGGCAAACCTGATCCTGGAAGAAATGCTTCCCCGCCGCCCCTCGGCATCCTCCCCGGGCCCGGGCCGGGCGAACGAGACCGGCGACCACGCGGCCGATCACACCCGCGTTCTGGTGGTTGACGACGAACAATTGATCGCCGACACGCTGGCGCGCATTCTGAACCTGAACGGCTTTGTAGCAAGCGCCGTTTACAGCGGCGACGCAGCCCTGGCTACGCTTGACACGCTTTGCCCGGATATCGTTCTGAGTGATATTCGGATGCCTGGCCGCAGCGGTATCGAGGTAGGCATCCTGATTCGCCAGCAGTGCCCCGATACCAGGGTGGTGCTCTTCTCAGGACAAGCCGGCGTCAGCACGCTGATGGACCAGGCACGGCAAAACGGCTATGGCTTTGAACTGTGGCCCAAACCGCTGCACCCGCGCGAGCTGGTCCGCCGGCTTCGCGAGCTGTAGACCCTCCCGTTTCGTAGCAGCCCGGTCAACGCCCTTCACTCACAGGGGAAAAGATGTCTGGCTCATCGTAAACACGACCTCGGCGCCGGCGGCCAGGGCTGCATGCGCAATCATGATTTGGTTATGCGGTTTTCCATCGAGCATCACCCGCGAAACATACACGGCATCAGGGCCATTGCCGTCGGCACGCAGCACCGTCGGCCCGCGGCCGGGCACGCGCAGGGTCGCGCGGTCGAACAAGGGGCTGAACAGCAACTTCACCGTCCGTAAGATCAGCT
>CAXTYP010000125.1:0-7280 GCA_964248435.1 uncultured Acidobacteriaceae bacterium
TGCTCGCGAGTCCGTACGGGTTTGAGTTGCTGCACCTGCTGGGCGGCTCGCTCAAGGCGGGCGAATACCGTTTTGACCACCCGGTGACGGTGGGCGAGGTGTACCGCCGGATGGCGCGCGGCGATGTGTACACGATCGCGCTGACCGTGCCCGAGGGAGCCAACCTGTTCGATATCGCCGGGCGGGTGGAGGCGGCGAAGCTGGGGACGCGCGGCATGTTTCTGGCAGCAGCCCGCGCCGACACGGAACTGCTGAAGGGGCTGGACCCACAGGCACGGAGCCTAGAGGGCTACCTGTTTCCCGCGACCTACCGGTTCGGGCGCCGCGCGACGCCGGCCGAATTGCTGCGGACGATGGTGCGGCAGTTTCGAATAGAAGCCAGCGCCATAGATCTGGCCGGAGGCGACGTGCACCGGGTGGTCACGATCGCTTCCTTGCTGGAGCGGGAAACGCCGCTCGCTGGAGAACGTCCGCTGGTCGCGAGTGTTTTTGAGAACCGCCTGGCCCGGGGCATGCCGCTCGAGACCGACCCCACCGTGATCTACGCGGCGCTGCTCGGAGGGCAGTATCGCGGGACGATTTACGCGAGCGATCTCCAGTTCGAGTCGCCCTACAACACGTATCGCCACACAGGGCTGCCGCCGGGGCCTATCTGCAACCCCGGACTGGTTTCACTGCGGGCGGCAATGCACCCGGCGCGAACAGACTTTCTTTACTTTGTGGCCGCGGGGGCCGACCCGCTGGGGCGCTCGCGCTTCGCCACGACTCTGGCCGAGCACGAGCGCAATGTCGCTGCTTATCGAGCGGTGGTGCGCTCCGGCTCTCGTTCCGATCGCCCCTGATGCTTTTTCGCGGCTCCCGGCGGCGGGGCGCCCGCCAGTTCCACGAAACGAGCCGGGGCACGGCAGGCGCGCTCCAGGCGGGCCCGGTCGGCCTGCATACTTTCATCACCTCGCAGCCATTTGAGGGCTTTGCGCAGCACCGCCGCCGCGCCGGGGTGCCTGGGTGCGGCCAGCCGGTAGTGCATCCACTTGCCGTCGCGCCGCGCCTGCACCAGCCCGGCTGCACGCAGGGCGGCCAGGTGGCGGGAAATTTTTGGCTGCGGCTCCCGCAGCACGGTCACCAGGTAGCAGACGCAGAGTTCGCCCTCATCCATAAGGTTGAGAAGCCGCAGGCGGGTGGGGTCGCCCAGCGCCTGGAAGAACCTGCCGATGTCGAGTGCCGGTTCAACAATCTGTCTAGCTGCCATTCGGCTATTGTATCCGGCTTGACGCATATGTGGCAGCCATGTAGATTCGCTCCATCGAATATGAGGTGAGCATGGCGGAGCAGGTGCAGGACGCAATCAGGGTGAAGTACGGGGCGGTCGCGGAAAGTTCGCTGTCGAGCCGGGATGCCGGGGTGCATGCCGTGGCGGAAGCCTTTGGCTACAGCGCGGACGAGCTGCGCTCGATTCCGGCCGAAGCGAACATGGGGCTGTCATGCGGCAATCCGACGGCGACCGCCCACCTGCGGCCGGGCGAAACGGTCGTCGATCTCGGCTCCGGCGGTGGCCTGGATGTGTTTTTGGCCTCGGCGCAGGTCGGGCCAACGGGCCGGGCGATCGGCATCGATATGACGGCTTCGATGGTGGAGCGTGCGCGGGCCCTGGCGCTGGCCGGCGACTACCGCAATGTCGAGTTTCACCTGGCGGCGATCGACCACTTGCCATTGCCGGATGCGTCTGTCGATTGTGTGATCAGCAACTGCGTACTGAACCTGGTACCCAACAAGCCGGCGGCTTTTCGCGAGATTGCGCGCGTTCTGAAACCGGGCGGCCGTCTGGCCGCGAGCGATATCGCGCTCAAGACGGAGCTGCCGGAAGCTATCGCAACCAGCCTTGCGGCGTATGTCGGGTGCATCGCGGGGGCGATCCGGGTCGAGACGTATCGTGAGGAGCTGTTGCGGGCAGGCTTCGCGGAGGTGGAGATTGTGGATACCGGGGCGGACCTGAACGCGTATGCGAGGGTGGAGAACCAGGCCGGCTGCTGCTCGCCCGTGATGGACAAGCCCGGAACAGCCGCACCGGTTGCAAACGCGACCGGTCCCTTCGCGCTTGTGCCTGAACCATGTTGCACGCCGGACGCGCCGAGCACCTTGCATGGCGAGCTGACGGCCCTGCTGGCCGCCTATGACGTGAACGCCGCAGCCGCGAGTGTGCGGGTCTACGCAGTGATGCCCGCAGCACCTGCCGAGCAAGGGTAGCGCGGCGCTCAACGGTGTAAACGTTATACTTAGCGCTTGCGTCATTTTCCCCAGCGTCCGCAGTGGTTTACCTCGTTAAAGCTCTCGTCCAGGCCGATTTCGGCTTCAAGGGCGCGGCGCGTTTGCCTGTGGATGGCGCTCGGAGTGTTGCCTGGTCTCAACGGCTGCCTGGTGCACACCTACCGGGTGCAACAGCCGCGCGTACCGTCCGTTGTCAAGGATGCCGCGGCAGACCAGCTGGTGCTGTTGGTGAACCAGGAAAACGCCCGGATGCAGTCGCTCAAAGCCTCGGTCACGTTCCAGGTTTCGGTTGGCGGCGAGAAAAAAGGCAAGGTGACGGATTACACGTCGCTCAGCGGCTACATCCTGCTACGTGCCCCGCAGATGCTGCGGGTGCTTGGGCTGCTGCCGGTGGTGCACACCCCCGCCTTTGATCTGGCGAGCGATGGGCAGCAGTTCACGCTGGTGATTCCGCACAGCAACAAGGCTTATGTCGGCTCCACCGCGGTGAGCAAGCCCTCGGCCAACCCGATTGAAAACCTGCGTCCACAGATCTTTTTTGACACCATGATCCTGCGGGCCATCGCCCCGGAAGACCTGGTCACCCTGACCACCGACAGCAACACGCGCACGGACCCAAAAACGCACCAGCTCGTGGCCGCGCCTGAGTACCAGTTGACGGTGGTGCGCCGCAAGCCCAACAGCCAGGAGCTGATCCCGGAGCGGCGCATCCACTTTGATCGAACAACGCTGCTGCCGAGCGGCGTTGACATCTATGACACCGCCGGCGCGATCCAGACGCAGGCAGTGTATGGCGAGTACGCGAGCTTCGGCGACGTCCGCTACCCCGGAACGATCACAATCCGGCGTCCCATCGACGAGTACCAGATCGTATTGTCGATCGCCAAGCTGACGGTCAACGAGCCGCTTGCCGACAACCAGTTCGTGCTGAAGATACCCGAAGGCTACACGGTCCAGAAGGTGAACTGAGGCTCCAGAGGCATCCTACCGGTGTGACCGAGAGCCAGAACCAGAGACAGGCAGATGAGCAGTACATGCGGCTTGCGATCGCGCAGGCCGAACAAGGCATCGAAACGCCGGGCGGGGCGGAGGTGGGCTGCGTCATCGTGGAACACGGACAGGTGGTCGCCGCCGGCTTCAACGAGGCAGAGATGCACTCGGACCCCACCGCGCATGCCGAGATGGTGACGATTCGCAGGCTGTCGGCCGAGCGCAAAACGTTGTCGCTGGCCGGCTGCACCCTGTATTGCACCCTCCAACCCTGCGCCATGTGCACCGCGGCTTCGCTGTGGTCGGGCGTTTCGCGCATCGTGTACGGAGCGGGCCGCGCGGATGTGCACGAGCGGTACTTTGCCGAGCGGCTGCACAATACCGAGGACCTGATTGCCGGGGCCTACCGGAACGATATCGAGATTGTCGGGGGCGTGTCGCGTGAAGAGTGCGCGCGGTTCTATCTGAAGCCGAAAGACCCGGCACCACCGGAGCCCGACCCGGCCCACGACCCCACCGTCAAACCCGCGTAGACTGGAAAGGCGGGCAGCCGGACGGCCGCCGCCGGAAATCGCGCAGGCGATGGATGGGGGAGGAAAGTCCGAACTCCGCAGGGCAGTGTGCCGGGTAACGCCCGGGATCGCGGCGTCAAGGCCGCGAGACGGCCAGTGCCACAGAGACGATACCGCCGCGTGGAGACCGCGAGGCCGAGGCGCGGTAAGGGTGAAAAGGTGCGGTAAGAGCGCACCGCTCCGGCGGCAACGACGGAGGCATGGTAAACCCCACACGGAGCAAGACCAAATAGGGAGGGAACAGCAGCCCGGCTCCTGAGCTGCTGTGCGTGCCGGCCCGGCGCGCCCACGGGAGCCACGGTTCGCCTTTGCGGGCGGCCCGGCGGAAACCTCCGGGTAGGTTGCTTGAGCCTGTCAGCGATGGCAGGCCTAGAGGAATGGCCGTCCAGGGGCTTTGCCCCGGACAGAATTCGGCTTACAGGCTGCCCGCGCAGTTTGTGTTCCGAAACGGGAAGCCGCTTTTGAGCGGCCCCGGTTTTTTGGCAGCCCCGGTGGCCTGTCCTGCTAAACTCGCGCCACGGACACGCATGCAATGGACTGAATCCATACGAATCGCTTTCCAGTCGCTCTGGGCCAACAAGCTGCGGACGGTGCTGACGCTGCTCGGCATGGTGATTGGGGTAGCGTCGGTCATTACGGTGATCACCCTGGTGAACGGTGCAAACCATTATGTTGCGACCAAGATTTCCGGCCATGGCGCGGATGTTTTGACGATTGCCAAGCGGCCCGAAATTATCTTCGACTACGACAGCTACGTGAAATACAACCGGCGCAAGGATGTCACGCGCGAGCAGTTCGACGCCCTGCGAGACAGCTGCCGCCGCTGCCTGCTGGCCGGGGCCGAGCTGAACACCGGCGGCAAGGTTGTATACGGTACGCACTCGAGCACGGGGTCGAGCATCCAGGGGCAGACGCCTGCGGTGCAGACCATGACGGACCAAGTCATCACGGCCGGCCGCGAGTTGACGGAGGCGGACGACAAGGCCGGCGCGCACGTTGCCGTCGTGGGTTACGACATCGTGCAGCACCAGATGGGCGGCAGCAACCCGATCGGCAAGGAGATTCGCGTCGACGGTGATGTGTACACGGTGGTCGGCGAGGGGCAGCGCCAGGGTTCGACCCTGGGACAAAGCCAAGACGACTACGTCCATGTGCCCTTGAGCACCTACATGCACTCGCACGGGTTGCACCAGTCGCTGCGGATCCTGGTGAAGGCGGGTCCGGCACCGGGAGCCATGGAGGAAACCACCGACGAAGTGCGGGCGATCCTGCGCGGTCTGCGCCATGACGCGCCCGGCGCCGATGACAGCTTCACGATTGAAAGCAATGGCAGCCTGGTCGGGCTGTGGAAGAGTATATCGTCGAGTTTCAGCATGGTCCTGGTGGGGGTCGCGTCCATCTCACTGGTCATCGGCGGAGTCGTCATCATGAACATAATGCTGGTTTCAGTGACCGAGCGAACCCGCGAGATCGGCATCCGCAAGGCGCTGGGAGCCCGGCGAGCCGACCTGCTGCTGCAGTTCCTGATGGAGTCGGCGACGATGTCGGCACTGGGCGGCGCGCTCGGCGTTGCGATCGGCGCGGGGGTCTCGTTTCTGATCTCGGCCGCGGTCGGCTGGCCGGCGGCGATCAGCCTGTGGTCGATTGTGGCGGGGCTGCTGGTAGCCACCTGTGTGGGCATCTTTTTCGGCGTTTACCCGGCCAGCAAGGCTGCGCGGCTCGATCCGATCGTGGCGCTGCGGTCTGAGTTATAGGAGCCTTACACTATGAACCTCGGCAGCACCGGCGAAACACTCCGCATGGCGCTTGACTCGCTCCGCGCCAACCGCATGCGCTCGTCGTTGACGATTCTCGGCGTGGTGATCGGGGTCGCGACAGTCATCATCATTTCGTCCATCATCACCGGGCTCAACAACAAGGTGGGTGCGTTCGCCAACTCGTTCGGCTCGAACTCGATCTTTGTGTTTCACCTGCCGATCGGCGTGCAGCCCACGCCGGAGCTGCTTGCTAGACGACGGCTGACGGTGGAAGAAGGCCTGGCAATGCGAAGCCTGCCGCACGTGGTCGCGGTCGACCCCGGCCAGCGCTACACGGATCCGAACTTCAATGTCGGGCAGGAGTCGGTGAAATACGGCAGCAAGTCGGTTCAGAACACGATCCTGCAAGGTGCGACCGACCAGCTGCCGTTGACGGTGGACTGGCCGCTGAAAGAAGGGAGCATCTTTACAGCGGAGCAGGACAGCAAGCGCGCCAATGTGACCGTGCTGAGCTACGACACGGCGCGCAAGCTGTTTGGCAACGAAAGCCCGGTCGGCAAGGATGTGGAGATCAAGGGGCAGCTGTTCACCGTGCTGGGCGTCTTCGGCAAACGGCCGGGCTTGTTCGGTTCAGGGCCCAACCCGGAAGACAACATGGTGACCTTTCCACTGAATACTTTTCGCAAACTGGTTCCGCAGGAAAAAGACGTGTGGATCACGGTCCGTTATGACGAGGCGAAAAACAGGGACCTGGTCGAAGACGAGATCCGCACGCAGCTGCGTGTAGAGCGCCGCGTGCCCACACAGAAGGATGATGACTTCGAGATCTTTACCCCGGAGGCAATTGTGCGCCTCTGGTCGCAGATTACGGGCGGCCTAGTGATCTTTATGATCGCGGTTTCAAGCGTGGGCCTGATGGTCGGCGGCGTCGGCGTGATGAATATTATGCTGGTTTCGGTGACGGAGCGCACCCGCGAGATCGGCGTCCGCAAGGCGATCGGCGCGACCCGGGGCTCCATCCTGCTGCAGTTCACGGCTGAAGCCATGACGCTTTGCGCCCTGGGTGGTCTGATCGGCGTACTATTGGGCGGCCTTGTGACACTGGTGATCCGGCTCACGGTCGCGGCGCTGCCGGCCAGCATGTCGACCGTGTGGACCACGGTTTCGTTCACGATCTCGTGCCTGATCGGGCTCGTTTTCGGGATTTACCCGGCATGGAAGGCAGCGACGCTGAACCCGATCGATGCGCTGCGTTACGAGTAGAGCCTTTAGCTGCCCGCAAACTCACGCAGCAGAGCCGCCAGTTTTTCCGGAGCTTCGAGCGGTACCAGGTGACCGGAACGGGGAACGATCTCCAGTTGAGCCCCGGGGAAGTGCGGCAGGGTCAGTTCGCGCTGGGCAGACGGGCCGAGTGACGAATCCCTTTCGGCCGCGATGACCAGTGTCGGCAGGTTGAGCGTACCGACCCGCTCGCTCCAGTCCTCCAGGCTGCCGCCTTCGAGCCACGCACGCCAGGCAGCGGGGTTGGCACGCAGGCGGTCCTCGATCGAGCGCTCCCATACCTCGGGACGGATCGGCAGGCAGCTGTTGGCGTGGAGATACACCTCCGCATGCTCACGGGTCGGCGCGGTTTGCCCCAGCATGGTGGCGCGAGCCTCCGGGGGGATCGGCTCCGGGCAGGGCGGCGCCGGGGGGA
>CAXTYP010000126.1:0-7271 GCA_964248435.1 uncultured Acidobacteriaceae bacterium
CAACCCCAAATACGTCTACGGCGGGAACACCGACTCGGTCGTGCGTTTCCCCTACAAGAACGGCGACCTGGTCGCGAGCGGCACCCCGGAGCGGCTGACCGATCTGCCCGGTGGCGGCAAGCTGCGCGGCGGCGGTCACTGGACCCGCGACATCGCTTTCACGCCCGAAGGCAAGCGCATGCTGGTCTCCGTCGGCTCGCACTCCAACGTGGATGACGCCGATACGCACCCGGAAGAGTTTCATCGCGCGGACGTGCTTGAGTTCACCCCCGAAGGCAAGTTCCTCAAGGTGTATGCCTCCGGCATCCGCAACTGCGTCGGCGAAGCAATCCAGCCCGGCACCGGAACCCTGTGGTGCTCCACCAACGAGCGCGACATGCTCGGCGACAACCTGGTACCCGACTACATCACCCATGTGCAGGAGGACGGCTTTTACGGCTGGCCCTGGTACTACATGGGCGGACCCTCGGGCGGCAAGCAGGACCCACGCCACGAAGGAAAGCACCCCGAGCTGCAGAGCAAGGTGCTGACTCCCGACATCCTGCTGCAGCCTCACTTCGCGTCGCTCGAAATGACCTTTTACGAGGGTTCCTCGTTCCCCTCGCAGTACAAGGGCTCCATCTTCGCGGCCGAGCATGGCTCGTGGAACAAGTCGCACCGGGCCGGCTACGAGGTGATCTACGCCCCGCTGGTGAACGGCAAGGCCACGGGAGAATACGAGGACTTTCTCACCGGCTTTGTCACGCCGGAGGGCAAGGTCTGGGGCCGGCCGGTCGGTGTCACTGTGGGCAGCGACGGCTCCTTATTTGTCACGGACGACGGCACCGGGTCCATCTGGCACGTGACCTACACGGGCGCGCCCGGGGCCAGTACGACGGCCAGCGGCAACTAAGGCCTACTCAGGCGTTTGGGCCGCGCTGCTACCCTTGTCAGCGCGGCTGCGTTTGAAGTGTTACGGAGTGCATAGGATGCGATGTAAGTCAATATATCCCGCTGCCGCTCTGGCGATATCTCTGGTGTGCGTACCCCAACTTAGTGCGAAGCCTGAGACGTCGTGCGAGTTTCTCGCGAAAGCGTTAACGGAAGCTGGGGCTATTCATGCCGGCGATACGAGAAGCAAGCTGGAGCGAATGTTTGAGAAGGATGGTGGACTTCAGCTTGATAAGCAAGCCACCTATGTTTACCGTCGATGCACTTACATGAAGATAGACGTGAGATTTCGGATGAAGAGTGCGACGGGGCACCCGGCAGTTGAGCAACACGGGGATATCGTCCGTTCGTTGTCCAACCTTTACATCCAGCTGCCGACCATGGATTGATTGTCCGGTCTTCGCGGGCTGTGCAGAGCACAGCACTCGACTTCTGCAAGCCTGCAAACTTCGCCTTGCAGATGTCAGGCGAGCGCCTTTGTCCCGGCGCGAGCCCGTCCACAAGCCTTTGCGCCAAAGGCGCGCCCGCCCGATGCGGCCAGCGTCAGATATGCATGATTTCGGCTTCTTTTTTCTTGCTCAGTTCGTCAAGCTGCTTGATCTCTTCGTCCGTCATCTTTTGCACTTCGTCGAGTGCGCGCTTTTCTTCGTCGATCGAAATCTTCTTGTCGCGCACCGCCGCCTTGATCTGCTCGTTGCCTTCGCGGCGCACATTGCGGACTGAAGTTTTGTGCTCTTCGAGCACCTTGTAAAGCTGTTTCACCACGTCGCGGCGACGCTCCTCGGTCATCGGCGGCACGGGGATGCGGATGAGCTTGCCGTCGTTCTGCGGGTTGAAGCCGTAGTCGGAGGTGCGGAGAACCTTTTCAATCTCGCCGATCTGGCCGGTGTTCCAGGGCTGGATCACCAGCGTGTTCGCGTCGGGCGCGGAGAGTTGCGCGACGCCGCTCAACGGTGTGGGCGCGCCGTAGTTATCGACCCGGATGTTATCGAGCATTTGCACGTTGGCGCGGCCCGTACGGATCGACTGGAGATTGTGTTGGAAGTCGGCGAGGGACTTTTCCAGTCGCTGCTTCACATGCTGGTGCGTTTCTTTGAGAGCCGGTGTTGTTGCCAGGGTAGAAGGGGGCATCGCTTGGGTATCCTGTGTCACAAAAATAGGTGCTGCCGACCTCCCCATTGTACTGCGCCTGCGTTGCCAGACGAGGAAGCTGGAGCGTCGCGGCCCGAGCCTTCCGATGGCCCCCCAGCGTTCGCCAGCAGACAGCCGGTGTATGCTCAGGACACACGTTTGATGGTGCTTGCCCCATCGGCGAGCCTGGCTGCAACCTTTCGTCATCCCCCCTGACGCTTTCAAGAACCGCTGCACTCGTACGAGGAAAGTTGGCTTCCGCTGCGCGTCCACCTCATCAATCCGAGCGACAACTCCTTCGGCACCGCTGTGATCACCCCTCGCTGGCTGTTTGTGCTGGCCGCCGCCACACCCGAGGTCGCCGGTGACCCCATCCTTGTCGATGAATCGCTCGAGCAGGTCGACTTTAGTACCATCCATCCCGGCGACATCGTCGGTATCAGCGTCCATACCGGCAATGCCCTGCGCGGCTATGCGGTCGGCCGCGCGGCCCACGAGCGCGGTGCCTGGGTCGTGTACGGCGGCATCCATGCGACGCTGTTTCCCGAGGAAGTGCTGGAGCGCGGGGCGGCCCATGCCGTCGTCAAGGGTGACGGCGACGTTGCCTGGGGCAAGGTCGTGCTTGACTGCATGGCCGGCCATCCGGGCCGTATCTACGAGGGCGGCCGCATCGAAGGCCGTCAGTTTCTGCCGGCACGCTGGGACCTGATGCAGCGCGACAAGTACATGTGGGCGTCGGTGCAGACGATTCGCGGCTGCCCTAAGCACTGCTCTTTTTGCAGCGTGTGGCGCACCGATGGGCAGCAGCCCCGGCAACGCCAGTTCCAAAGCGTGATCGACGAGATCATCGACCTGCGCCGCATCGGCTTTCGCTATATCGCGCTCGCCGATGATAACTTCTATCCCGTCACACTGACCGACCTGCGCCTGGCGCGCGAGCAGAACAACCTCGCGCGAATCGAGGAGCTGACCGCGATCCGCGCCGAGCGCTACGCGCTGATGGAGGAGATGAGCAAGCTGCCCAAGGACATGATCTTTTTCACGCAGATCACCATGGAGGCCGCTGAGGACACCGACTACCTGGACGCCATGCGCCGGGCCAACATCAAGGGTGCGCTGGTCGGCGTAGAAGCCGTAACGCCCGAAGGCTTAAAGGCTGTTTTCAAGGACTTCAACTACTCCGGCGAAGCGCTTGCAAAACAGCTGCAAACGTTTAAAAAGCACGGGGTGCATGTACTGGGTTCGTTCATCTTTGGGCTGCCGACCGACAAGCCTGAAACCTTTGAAGCGACGGTCGAGATGGCGCTCAAAGCCGGTGTCACTTTCGCGCAGTTCGTCATGATGACACCCTTTCCGGGCACGGTTGACTTCGGCCGCTGGGAAAAGGAACAGGCAAAAGACCCCACCATGGTCGGCGACGTGCCGATCACGCGCTACTGGCTGATCCCGACGGAGGTGCGCCCAAAGATGTTTACGCCGCACCCTTCCATGAGTTCAACGGAGATCAGCGACCGCACACAAAATGTATGGGACCGGTTCTATAGCTGGCGCGCCGTGTGGGAGCGCTCGGCCTGTGTGCCCAACCTGCGCGCGCGCTTCGCCTTTGTGTTTCTCTCAAAGCTGTACCGCCAGATGTATGCGGGCACCGGTATTTCAACCGACAGCGCGCGCCGCAAAAAGTCAAAAACGATGGCGCGGTTCATGGCAAAGCAGACTAAAAAGTTCTTCCATGCCAAGCCCATGCCGGACCTTGCCTCGCCCGAGTGGGGGCCCGGCTTTCTGTCCCCGGCTCACCGCCGGTCCAAGCCGTCCGGTCCCGAATCCAACCCTGCTTTCGTCGTGCTTCCGCGGGGTTAGCCTTCGCGCCCGCACGCAAGGCGCTTGACGGTGCCCTAGGCCGTCGAGCGCTAACTGTTGACGAACACGACGGCCTGGCCCAGATACTCCGATCCTGTGAGCTGGTCCACTAGGCCGAGTGCCGAACCGCTTTATCCCACCGGCTCTGAGATTTGCGCGGCGCCGGCCTGCTCGTGCGCATGGTAACTGGAGCGAACCAGCGGCCCGCTTTCCACGTGGCGAAAACCTATCGCGAGTGCTTCCGCTTTCATCCATGCGAACTCGTCCGGCGTGTAAAAGCGCGTCATCGGCAGGTGATCGCGCGATGGCCGCAGGTACTGCCCAATCGTCAACACGCCGGTGCCGACCGACGCCAGGTCGCGAAATACGTCCAGCAGTTCATGCATTTCCTCGCCCAAGCCCACCATCACGCCGGACTTCGTCACCATGCCGGGTGCCAGTTCCTTCGCATACTGCAACAGGCGCAGGGTGCGCTCGTAGCGCGCGCCGGATCGCACCGCCCGGTACAAGCGCGGAACAGACTCCGTGTTGTGGTTCAGGATCTCGGGCGCGGCTTCGACCACGGTCCGGATCGCTTCTTCGTTGCCCTGGAAATCCGGGATCAGGACCTCCACGCCGCAGCCCGGGACCTGCTCATGAATCAGCCGGATCACCTCGGCGAAGATGCGCGCGCCGCCCAAAACATCATCATCCCGGTTCACACTCGTAATGACCGCGAACCGCAGCCCGAGCTGCGCGACGGCCTCCGCCACCCGGCGTGGCTCGTCCGTGTCAATCGCCTCGGGCCGCCCCTTGGGCACGGCGCAAAACCCGCAGCGACGGGTGCACAGGTTGCCCAGCATCATGAAGGTGGCCGTGCGGTGGCTCCAGCACTCGCCGATGTTGGGGCAGTGCGCCGACTCGCACACCGTGTGCAGGTTCAGCGAGCGCGCCAGCTTTTTCAGGTCATGGTAGTTCTCGCCCACCGGTGCCCGCGCTTTCAGCCAAGGAGGCTTGGGCGCGGGCTGGCGGGGAGCAAGGTCAATCTGGACCAGCCCAGGGGCCGGCGCTGAGGGCAGAGCCGGCGTACCGAGGGACGTGAAGGAGGCAGGTGCCATCCCCTCCAGTGTACCTGCGGCTGCGCGTTATTGTGCCCCGATCGTGCGATAGGCCACACCATGCCGGAGGATCATCACGGGCCCGGTCGGCTGCGGCGGCAGCAGGTAAACGGGCGGCTGCTGCGGAGGATAGACGTAGGTGATCGGGCGCGGCGGCACCTCTACATATTGCTGGGGGGGCGGCGTGTAGGTGACGGGGGCGCGGCGATACAGGCCAGAAGGGTCGCGCTGCGGCTCGGCGACCGCAGGCACGCCGATGTCATCCATGATCTTCAGCGTCAAACGGGTTTCGCCCTTCAGCGTGGGGCGCGGACCGCGGCGCGGCAGGTTCAGCAGGTCAATCGGCCACAGGATCGGCACCGCCCATTCGATCGTGTCACGCACCGCATGCCCTTTGCCCAGGATCCGGCCTTCGCGATCAACCGAGTAGCCGGGTACGCCGACCACCTTGGCCGCTACCGGGATCACCGTGCTGGGCTCGATCACGATGCGATCGAAGCGCAGTTCCATCCAGCCTTTGCCAACAAGGTGGCCCGGGTCCTTGAAATCTTCAAACCGGCCCTCCAGATAGCTGCCGTAGGGCACCGTGCCGCGCCCGTACATCTCAACCGGGCTCAACTGGCACAGGACCGGGTCGCCGACCTGGGTTGTTTTCGATGAAAGTTTCGGCTCGGAGATCGTGCACTGCACAATCGAGCCAGCGGGAATCAGTTGCTCCGCCGCATGCGCGGCCAGGGCAGGGGTCAGCAGGAACAGAAGAGAAAGTGCGCCCTTCATCGGTAGGCCTCCGGAAATCGAATCAAGCACTCAGGAAAGTCAACTTGCCGTACTGCCGGCAAGCAGGGCGGGGACGTTCCCGGTCGTTCGATGAGGCCTCTTGCTCCGGGACACCATCATCCCTTTTTCCAATTTGGCCGTCAAGCAATTTGCTGAAGCTGCCGTGAGCCGGACGCAAAAGGTATGCTGGGCTGCATGAGCTGCCTTTTCTGCAGGATTGCCGGCGGGGAGATTCCGGTCACGCCGTTGTACGAGGACGCCGAGGCACTCGCCTTCGCAGACATCGCGCCCCAGGCCCCCGTGCACTTCCTGGTCATTCCGCGACAGCACCTCGCATCGCTGGCGCACACTGCGCGCGAGCACGCAGGGCTGATGGGACACCTGCTGGCCATCGCCTCGGAGCTTGCCGCGGCCCAGGGGTTGTCGGAAGGGTTCCGCACAGTCATCAACACCGGCGAGCATGGCGGACAAACTGTCCACCACCTCCATATCCATGTGTTGGGCGGCCGCGTCATGGGCTGGCCCCCCGGCTAAGCCAATGCCGCCCAGGCTGCCCTGCGCGGCTGCCCCGCAAACGCAAAAAAGGCCCGGCACTCGCGCCGGGCCTTCCCACCCGAAGCGACTAAGCCTCGACCATCTCTTCTTCTTCGGCCAGCCCGTGCCGGCGCAGCAGGTTGGGCAGGTTCTGCGAGAAGGCTGCTTTCGGCATCACCGAATCACACCCCGCCTCGATCGCCTTCAGCTTCAGATCGCCCTGGATCTGCTGGAGAAAACCGATAATGGAGGTGCCTCGCTTCAGCTTGGCTTTCAGCTTCGGGATCGCCGTCAGCGGCTTGCCGTTGTTCAGGTCAAACACGATCAACGAGGGTCGTTCCGTTTCGGGTGCGTCCGTAATCGCCGTCAGCGTTTCCTTTTCCGCCTTGGCAAACTGTACTTTTACACCAAGCTTGCGAGCGGCTTCCTGCATCTTGGCTACAACAAACAGGTCCTCGATGAAGCAGATGATACGCGCCGGAGCATCTTCCCGCAGGATCCGGACGGGTTCCAACTCCGCAAAATCGCTGCGGCTCACAACGTTTCCATTGGCATTGCCGCTGGAGTGCCGGTAGTCCATGGTTGAGGGCGGCCCATCGGCGATGTTGCCGTTCACCATGCGATAGGAGTGATCCATCGGCCCGACGAAACTCGTCGGCCCACGACGACCGAATTTTCCTTTGCGTCCGTTGCTGTTGCCATTGGCATCGCCAAAGTGCTCGCTGCTACCGAAGCCGCCGCGTGCCCCTTCCCGGTTGCCGTCCGGACCGTCGCTTGTGCGGCTTCTCCAACCGCCGCCACTGCCGTTCTGCCCGGGCTGCGTCCCGCCGCCGTTTTGCCGGCCCTGCCGCGGACGCTTTTCACGGTATGGCGGCGCAGAGCCATTGCCGGGTGCGGTACCTGGAGCAGAAGCACCGCCGCCCGCGCTGCCGCCGCGCTTGCGGC
>CAXTYP010000127.1:0-7266 GCA_964248435.1 uncultured Acidobacteriaceae bacterium
GCGCTGGTCTACCTGTCGAGATGGAAAAGCCCGGCCGCGGCGGCACAGTTCGCGGGCGTTTACAGGAACAGTCTCGCGAAGCGCTACAAAAGCCTGCAGCCCGACGGCGCGAACACCCCCGCGCGCAGCCTGTTTGCAACCGAGGACGGCCCGGTGCTGGTGGTCGAGCGCGACCGCTATGTTTTTCTAAGCCATACCCTGCCCGTGCCGATGGCCGACCAAGCCATGGCGCTGATGCTGGACGCGCAAACGGGAGAGTCGTCGAACGCCAGGCCGCGCCGGGACATACGGAGCGAGCTGAGCGCACCCCTGCGCGGCTTCTTCGGCAGGCAGGGAACGCTGCAAGCCGCGCTGCCCCGGCGGGTATACTAGCCGCTGATCAAACGGATCAAAAGCGGACCGAAAAGGAGCAGTGTTGGCGGGGGAACAGGCAGAGATCGGCATCATCGGCGGCAGTGGTTTGTACAGCATGCCCGGCCTTACGGACATGCGTGAGCACCACGTTTCTACCCCCTGGGGCGAGCCCAGCGACCCGCTTGTTCTAGGCACGCTCGACGGCCGCCGGGTTGCGTTTCTGGCGCGCCATGGCAAGGGCCATCGCCTGCTGCCCAGCGAGCTGCCGTTTCGCGCCAACATTTACGCGCTCAAAACCGTCGGCGTCGGGCAGATCCTTTCCGTTTCCGCCGTGGGCTCGCTCAAGGAAGAGCACAAGCCGACCGACTTCGTCATCCCCGATCAGTTCATCGACCGGACGTTTGCGCGCGCGGCGACGTTTTTCGGCGATGGAATTGTCGGTCATGTCGCGTTTGGCGATCCCGTTTGCGGCGTCGTCGCCGGTGCCTTGCGGAACGCATGCATTGAAGCGAATGTGACGGGAAAACTCGGCGGTACCTACGTTTGCATGGAAGGTCCGCAGTTCTCGACGCGCGCCGAATCGAACCTGTATCGCTCGTGGGGCGCCGACATCATCGGCATGACCAACCTTCAGGAAGCCAAGCTCGCGCGCGAAGCCGAGATCTGCTACGCGACGCTCGCCATGGTGACCGACTATGACTGTTGGCGCGCCGGTCACGACGACGTCACGGTGGAACAGGTCGTCGCGGTCATGCATCAGAACTCCGCCAATGCCGCCCGCGTGGTGCGCACAGCTGTCAACCTGCTGCCGAGCGAGCGTGCCTGCGCCTGCGCGACCGCTGCGCAGTTCGCGATCATGACCAGCCGCGAGGCGATCTCCCCGGCCACGCGCGAAAAGCTCGCGCTGCTGTTCGGCAAGTACCTGTAACGGAACCGAGAAAGAGAAACCATGAGCATCCTGGTCGTCGGCAGCGTCGCGTTCGACGGTATTGAAAGCCCTTCAGGCAAGCGCGATCGCGTACTTGGCGGCGCGGCCACACACTTTGCGCTGGCCGCTTCGTTTTTCACAAAGGTGCGCGTCATCGGCGTTGTCGGTGAGGATTTCGGACCGGGTGAAGAAGGGGTGCTGACGAGTCACGGCATCGACACGGAAGGCATCGAGCACGTTGAAGGCAAGAGTTTTTTCTGGCGCGGCGCGTATCTTGAAGACCTGAACCAGGCCACCACACTCGACACGCAGCTCAATGTATTTCAAAACTTCGCGCCGAAGATTCCGCCGTCTTATGCCGACAGTGAATACCTGTTTCTCGCCAACATCGACCCCGTGTTGCAGGCGCGTGTGCGTGCGCAACTGCCCGGTGTCAAAATGGTGTGCGGCGACACCATGAACTTCTGGATCAACGGCGCGCGCGAAAACCTGCTCCGGGTGCTTGCCGGTCTCGACACGCTGCTGATCAACGACGGCGAAGCGCGCCTGCTCGCGGGCGAAAGCAACCTGCGCCGCGCGGCTGAAACTATCCTGACGCTGGGGCCCAAAAGCCTGATCGTCAAGCACGGTGAGTATGGCGCGACCGCGTTCTTCAGCGAACGTTCGTTCCCCGGGGAAAGCTCGCCGCCGAAAATCTTTCACGCACCTACGCTGCCCCTGCGCGAGGTTGTCGATCCCACGGGCGCGGGCGACTCGTTTGCAGGCGGCTTTTATGGGGCGCTGGCCGAGTCGGGCGCAGTCACGCCGGCTACCTGGAAGCGCGCCATGTTTTACGGTGCGGCCATGGGCTCGTTCGCCTGCGAGCGCTTCGGCACCGAACGCGTGCAGGCACTCACGCGGCCGGAGATCGATGCGCGCTTCAACGAGCTGCGTGCGCTTTCGCACCTCGACTGAGCCCGCCGTGAAACACCCATCCAGCTCGCTGCCGTCCATGTCGCCGCCCTCCATGTCGCTACGACAGGAGTGTGTGCTGGCCGGCTGCGCGGCAGCACTCCTGTCGCTGCTGGCGCTGGCCTTTTGCGCGCGCAATGGCCTGCTGCTGTTGTTTGGCGACGCAGTCGCCCACCTCCATATCGCGCGGCGACTCGGTGATTCGCTCTACCCCAGCTTCCGTCAGCTGGGCTCGGTATGGCTGCCGCTGCCGCACCTGCTGATGTATCCGTTTGCGCAAAGCATGCGCCTATGGCAAACGGGCCTCGCCGGCGCGCCGCCCTCCATGGTTGCTTATGTGCTCGCGGTCGCGGGCATGTACCGCCTTGCGCGGCTTGCGCTCGCGCCCGCGAGCGGCACGCTCGCGACACTGTTTCTAGCGCTCAACCCCGGCCTGCTGTACCTGCAAACCACTGCCATGAGCGAGCCCATTTTTTTGGCGGAGATGATCTGGGCTGCCGTTCTTGTTGCCGAGCACGGGCTTGCACTGCAAACGCCGCCCAGTGCCGACCGCGAGCGGCAGCTGCGGCGCCTGCTCACCGGGGCGGCCCTGGTGCTGGTCGCGTCCGTGTTTACCCGCTACGACGGCTGGGTCTTCGCCGCCGCTGCCTGGTGTTTCCTGGCGTGGAACACCCTCCGTGCCCGCGCCTTTCGCGAGCGCTCTGGCGGCGCGTTTCTGCTGTGCACGGCCATTCTGCTGGCCGCGCCGATCTGCTGGCTCGCCTACAATGCCCGGCAGTTCGGTGACCCGCTCGACTTCATGCGCGGCCCGTATTCCGCACGCGCCATCGACGCGAAAACCAGTGCGCATGGCCCCGGCCATTATCCCGGCTGGCACAACCCGCCCATCGCGCTGCTGTACTACGCGAAAGCCGCCGAGATGAACGCGACAACCCGGTACCTGGCCGACCTTCTCATGCTGCTGGCGCTCGCCGGCTCCGCCTTTGCCGTGCGCTCGCATCGGGCCATGCTCGCGCCGGTCGTGCTGTTGTGGGTGCCGCTGCCTTTTTACGTGTACTCGGTCGCCTACGGGTCGGTGCCTATTTTTTTGCCACGCTGGTACCCGCACGGCTGGTACAACACTCGTTATGGACTTGAACTGCTGCCGGCCTTTGCGCTCGGGTTTGGGTGGGCCGTGTATGCAGCCGTCGCGTTTTTGCGAGTTCGCCGTCCGCGCTGGGCTGTTCCCGCAACCGCGGCTGCCGCTCTCCTGATCGTCGGCAACGACGCCCTGCTGCTGCACGAACGCCCGCTGGTGCTGGGCGAAGCAACGGTCAACTCGAGCACACGTGTTCCGTTTGAGGCGGCGCTGGCCCGCGCGCTCGACCGGCTTCCCCCCTTTGGCCTTATCCTCATGTACACGTCCGACCACGTCGGCGCGGTGCAGGGAGCGGGCATTCCGCTGGCCCGCACCATCAATGATTCCGACTGGCTTCTGTGGCAACATGCGCTTACGGATCCTGCGCGCTCCGCGCGTTTTGTGGTCGCGCTCGATGGCGATGCAGTGGCGCAGGCTGTGCAGCAGCATCCCGAAGGACTTCAACTGCTGGACGTGATCCACTCCACCGGCCAGCCCGCCGCGCGCATCTATGAGTCCACCGTGCCGCGCAGGTTTTAGGAGACGACCCCATGCTCAAATACGCCAAGGCGCATGCGTGCGGCAATGACTTTTTAATCGTTGAAGCCGCAGCCCGCCTGCCCGAGGGAGAGGAGCGAGCCCTTGCAGTCGCACTGTGCGCGCGATCGACCGGCGTCGGTGCCGATGGGGTCGAGTTCCTCCAGTGGACCGGCGAGCGCTCGGGCGCGATCCGGCTGCGCAACGCCGACGGCAGCCTTGCGGAGATCAGCGGCAATGGGACGCGCTGTGTTGCGGCCTGGATAGCTTTCGTGAGACAAGCGGAGCCCGGCGAAAGCTTTACGCTTGAAACCGATGCCGGCCCACGCACCTGTCTTTTGCAAAAACGGGAAGGTGCCGGCATGCTGCTGCGCACCGGCATGGGCGTTCCGCGGGTCGAGCGCGCCGCAGTCGCGCTCGACGAAGATGCGGTGCTGGTCGAAGGCGCGATCGTCTCGACCGGCAATCCGCACTTCGTCATCCGCGTCGAAAACAGCAGCTTCCAGGTGCCTGGCCCAAACGGGGGCATGGACTGGCAGACCCTGGGCCGTGCGCTTTGCGTGCACCCTCGCTTTCCCGCACAAACCAACGTCGAGTTCGTCCACGTGCTTTCGCCCGGGCGCATCGCCATCCGCATTTTTGAGCGCGGCGTGGGGCCCACGACCTCGTCCGGCACGGGCACTTGCGCCTCCGCGTCCGCGGCGATGCTGCTGCATGGCTGTGCACGCACGCTGGAGGTGGAAGCTCCAGGCGGCACTCAAACCGTCGATTGGCCCGGCGACACCGCCGAAATGCAGCTGACCGGCCCGGCCGAGCTCATCTCGATCGGGGAAGCATTCGTCGGCCCCTCAATCGCCGCGGAACCGCTCGCGTGAAACCCGCCGCTCTGCCCTTGAATCCGGTCGTCGCCGTCATCGCCCCGGCCAGCAGCGCCGGGCAGTCGCGCGTTGACGCTGGCGCTCAGGCGCTTGCAGCGCGTGGCTGGCAGCTCCGCTTCGGCGCGCACGCGCAGAGCCGCAGCGCCCCTTACTTCAGCGCGACCGCAGCCGAGCGTCTCGCCGATCTCCACAGCGCGTTTGCCGACCCCGAGGTCGATGCCATCCTGTGCACGCGCGGCGGCTACGGCGTCAATTACCTGCTGCCCGGGCTCGACCTCGACCTGGTCCGCGCCCACCCGAAACCGCTGCTGGGCTATAGCGACATCTCTGCCCTGCAAACATGGTTGCTCGACCAAACCGGCCTCGTCGCGTTTCACGCGCCCATGCTCGCAGCTGATTTCTACCTGCCCGACGGCATTGACGAAGGGAGCCTTCGCGCCGTGTTGGGAGAGCAAATACACAGCTACGGCGCACCGGAAGGCCTGCGGCTGCTCCGGCCCGGCACCGCCGAAGGCGTCCTGTACGGCGGCTGCCTGACGCTCCTCACTGCCGCGCTCGGCACCCCGTACGCCCCGCAAACTGAGGGCAAACTGCTGTTTCTCGAGGACGTCGGCGTTAAGCCCTACCAGGTCGACCGCATGCTGCGCCAACTTGTGCTCGCGGGCAAGCTCGACGGCGTCACCGGCATCATCTTCGGCGAGATGCTCGACTGCCATTCACCCGGTGCCGCGCCCGACCTGCTCGAGCGAGCCATCGAGCACGCGCTCGGCAGCTTCGCGGGCCCGGTTGCGATCGGCCTGCGCTCCGGCCATGTGTCGCGTGCCAATGTCACCGTGCCGATCGGCGTACGGGCGCGGCTCCGGGCAGGTGTCACCGAAGTCACCCTCAGCCTGCTGGAAGCGGCTGTGACTATGCGAAGCTAAAGCTACACCCGCATGAACCCCAGACACATCCACCTTCTCGGCATTTGCGGCACGGCCATGGCCTCGCTCGCCGGCCTGCTTCAGCAGAAAGGGCACCGCGTCACCGGCTCCGACCAGGCAGCTTACCCGCCCATGTCCGACCTGCTTCGCTCGCTCGCGATTCCGGTCGCCGAGCCCTTCGGCGCGCGCAACTTGTCTGAAATGGAGCCCCGGCCCGACCTCGTCGTGATCGGCAACGCGCTTTCGCGCGGAAATCCCGAGCTCGAAGCCGTGCTCGACGAGCGTATCCCGTTCTCCTCCATGGCGCAGCTGGTGCAGGAGGAGTTTCTACGCGGGCGCGAGTCGCTGGTTGTTTCCGGCACGCACGGCAAAACCACCACCACCAGCATGCTCGCCTGGATCTACGAAGTCGCTTCGCGCACCCGTCCTGAGCTTGCGCCATCGTTTCTGATCGGCGGCGTCGCCGAAAATTTCGGCTCCTCGTTCGCACTGCGCGACAGCCGACCCTTCATCATCGAAGGCGATGAGTACGACACGGCTTTCTTCGACAAGGGCCCAAAGTTCATGCACTACTTTCCCGACGCGCTGATCCTGACGCACGTCGAGTTCGACCACGCCGACATTTACGTCGATCTCGATGCGGTCAAGACCGCGTTCAAGCGCTTGGTGAACCTCGTGCCGCGCCGGGGACGCATCGTCGCTTTTGACGGCGCGCCCAACCTGCGCGAGTGCACCGCAAACAGCATGTGCCCCGTCGAGTGGTACGGCCTGGGCGCGGACGCGCACTGGCAGGTGCGCGACATGAAGCATGCAGACGGCGTGACGAGCTGGACGGTACTGCGCGCGGGCGAGCCGTGGGCCAACCTGCGCCTGCCCATGGCCGGCGAACACAATGCGCTGAACGCCACCGCCGCAGCCGCGCTTGCCGCCGGGCAGGGCGTACCGGTCGGGGCGATCGAAGAAGCACTCGCAACCTTTCAAAGCGTCAAGCGGCGACTCGAAGTCCGCGCCGTCGTGAGCGGGGTCACGATCATCGACGACTTCGCGCACCATCCCACCGCGATTCGCGAAACCCTGCGTGCCCTGCGAGCCGCTTACCCTTCGAGCCGTTTGTGGGCCGTGCTTGAGCCGCGCTCCAACACGCTGCGCCGCAACATTTTCGAGCGCGAACTGGTGGAAAGTCTCGGCCTGGCCGACCGCATCGTGCTCGCCGGCGTTTTCAAAAGCGAGGGCATTCCCGAGCACGAGCGGCTCCATCCCGAGCAGGTTGTACTCGCTCTGGCAAACGCCGGGCACGAGGCCGCCATGTACGCCCACGCTGACGACATCGTGGACGCGATCGCGCCGGAACTGGGGGAGGGCGACGTGGTCGCTATCCTGTCAAACGGCGGCTTCGACGGAATTTACGAGAAACTGCCCGCGCGTGTCCGTGAGTTGTGCGAGCCCGGCACCCCGTGCGATCCCAGCGGACTGGGTGAGCCGTAGGTGCTGCGCGCGTCCCTGCTGCTGTTCGTGTGGTCGGTGCTGGCCATTCCGGTCGCCATCGTCGGCCTGCCGCTCACGCTGCTGACGGGCAAC
>CAXTYP010000128.1:0-7252 GCA_964248435.1 uncultured Acidobacteriaceae bacterium
CGGGGCCGTTTGGGAGGGAGCTCGCTGTTCGGGCGGAGGTGGACCCGGCTGCGGGGGAGTGATGGGGGGCGGGCGGCTTCGGCCGGTTGCGCGGTCGCGGAGAGTGTTTCTGCTCGGCTCAAGCAGTCTCTTAATGGACGCTTTGTGAGAGGCGATTACGCCTTCGTTCAAGGAAGGCGGGGATCGTTCAGGTCCTGGTCAGGTCCTGTTCAGGTCCTGGTCTGTCAACGGCTGGCGGCTTGGTAGGGCAGGGTGATCTGAAGAACTGTTCCTGAACGGAGTCCCTTTTGAGAGTTCCTGATGCGGAGTTCCCCGTCGTGCCGAGTGGCGATCTCCTTGCTGACCCAGAGTCCCAACCCCGTGCCCCCAATGTCCTTGGTGGTGTAGAAGGGCTGGAAGGCGTTGAGCAGCGACTGCGCGGACATGCCATGACCGGTGTCGGCGACCGTGATGACTAGGCTCCTGCGTCCTGTTTTCCAGTTCCGCCCTTTGCGGCTGCGGACGAGCAGGCGACCACCCGATGGATGCATGGCATCGATGGCATTCCCAATCAGGTTGATCAGGACTTGCCGTATCTCTCCATCGAAACAGTGAATTGGCTTCCAAGCGCGAAAGCGCTTTTCCAGCTGTATGCGCGAGTTCACAATCCGTCCATGATGGATGGTGAGGACGTCCTCGATTAGGTCCTCGCTCGCCACCTCGATTGGGTTCGTGGATTGCTTGTAGAAACGAAGCGTCTGGCTTGTGATGGCAGAGGCCCGGCGCAGCTCTCGATCGGCTGTGTCCAGGTACTCTCGCGTTGCTTGCAATGTGTCGCTCACCCGAGCCAGATAGATGAGGTTAGTTACGGATTCGAGAGGGTTATTGACCTCATGGGCGATGGAAGCGGCAAGCCTCCCCATCGCCGCCAGCTTTTCGGCCTGAATCAGCGCGGCGGCGGACTGCTTGGCGGCCGTGATGTCGCTGGCCATTCCAAACCATTCGCTGATTTCGCCCTCGTCATCAAGGAGAGGGACAGCACGCGAATGCGTCCAGCCGAGGCTTCCGTCCACCTGGCGAACGCGGTGTTCGAGTTCAAAAATTTTCTTTTCCCGGATTGCCTCTTGGATTTCGGTCCAAACACGGTGTTGATCGTCTGGATGGATGTAGTCTCCGAGCCAGTTCCGGTTGGGTTCCTCACTTTCAACAAGAAAAACGCGGTCCTGCATGTTGCGCTTCATCTGGCGCATTTCGCTCCAGTCCGCGCTCATGCGGTAGATTGCGTCAGAGCTGGCGGTAACCAAAGCACGGAGGCGCTTTTCACTCTCGTAAAGCGCCTTGTGCGCTTCGTGCAGCTCCTCCGTGGGCACGGATCCGTTTTGATCACTGTACTTATTCATGGATTGCATGCCCCTCGAAGCCCCTGCACCGGACCACCAAGCCTCGCCGTCGCGGTGGTGGACCCACATGGGGACGAGCTTTTATACCCCTGTGGACTTCCGGGCCGACGTCGCTCGGCACGATGGATGCATGTCGATCGGGCGCCTGCGCATGCATGTCTTTCGGTTGGAGCAGCAAGAATGGGCGAGCATGGTGTGCGTAGGACTTGATCGTGAAACCGATCATTCGACATTTTCGCATTGTCCCAGGATGGCCGGCAGTAACTTTTGTCACTTGACACGCCTCGAGATGTCGTCAGATCGATTCTGGACGCCATGATCTCGGAAGCGGTCCGGCCCGCCCTACACCATCTTTTCGGGTATCGCCGCGTACGCCCAACGCCCCGGAACGGAAGTGCGGCTACTCGGTTGCCGATTGGCACTATCCCCATGGATGGTGGCGGACAAAAGGAAACATGCGACAACATGAGCACTTCTGCAATTCAACTAAGGCGCTACCGGAACCAGCGTTAACATACCAGCATCTTTCCCTCTGCCGAGCGGCCGCTAAGGCCCGACGGGGTATCCATCATCTCCCAGTTTGGTGGCGACCCAGGCAGTCTGCCAAGCATGTTCTTGAAGCCCAATGGTGGTGTGGCGCCATACGGGACGATCAGAAACATATCAACATGGGCATTCAACACGCTCAGATGGGTTGCGGTGCTAATGAATCGGAAGGCGAGGACTAACCCCGAAGAAGCGTTACTGAAGAGAGATGCCGTAAAAAGGTTGTTTTTCAGCCTTGGCCTTGTTCTCACATTTGCTGTTCTCTGTTTTGGTTGTAGCCGTTCATCAGGTCGCGAAGTGGCACATGTGATCTCTCCAATGGGAGTATGGAAGCGGTTCTGACTGAGACAAATGGAGGCGCGACCACTTCCTTTGGCTATGATGTTGGCGTTGATTTGAAAGGGTTTAATAAAGCCCAAAGAGTAGCAAGCTTGTATGGCGCGGTGAGAAATGAACAAGCCTATGGCGTAAATCTTCATTGGACTGACGACAACATCTTGCGGGTTGAGTACCTGCGCGCAAAAGCAGTTCTTAACGTCCAGCAAGCTATAGAAGTTAATGGAAAGCGCGTGCGGATTGTACTTGAGAGTGGGATTGAAGACACTCAAGCGCCCGCTGGTGGTATGCCGTTAAATCTTCATAAGTAAGCTCGTCGACGACACCCGCCAATATACCTACAATTGTGGCGACCAGATATGGTTTCGTCTTCCCGGCTTCGCCTATGGCATAAGCTATAGCATCGGTACCGCCGCATGGCTGCCCGTGCACGGTCGCGGTGCTTTTCCGGCCTTTCCGGCCCTGAGGAGAACCACTGAATGGTAAGCAGCACCCCGAAGGCCGGCGGCCGAGAAGAAGAGATCGCCGGGCCGGTCGAGCCTTTTGCACCCACGGGCCGTCAACAGCGTTTTGCGAGCATGGATGTGCTTCGGGGGATCGCGCTGTTGGGCATCCTGATCGCGAATGTCACGGACTTTGGACTGCCGGGGTGGGACTACCTGGTGCCGCTCAGCACGACCAGACCCGTCTTTACGGGGCCGCACGCAGCCGTCAACACGGCCGTATGGTTTGCCCGCTGGCTGATCATGGAAGGCAAGATGCGCGCCTTGTTTTCGCTTTTGTTCGGGGCGGGGGTGATCCTGCTGACAAGCCGGATTGAGCAGCGCGAAGGCACGGGAAAGGCGGCAGACCTTTTTCTGCGCCGCAATATGTGGCTGGTTCTGTTCGGCATTGTTCATGGCTACCTGCTTTACCACGGCGACATTCTGTACTTCTACGGCCTGATCGCGCTGCTTTTTCTGTACCCCTGCCGCAACCTCAAGGCAAGTACCCTGACGCTGGCCGCGGTTTGCCTGCTGGCCTTGAACGCCGTCGTGGACCCGTTTTTCGGCGGAAAAGCTCTTCGGGACATGGCCCTGCACACGAAGGTCGTGGCTGCGGAGCAGACACGGGGGGCGGGGCAGCCGCTTTCCGTAGGGGAGCAGGCGGCTTTGCAGGCCTGGCAGGGGCGACTGGGGGAGTGGAAGCCAAGTCCGCAAGCGGTTGCCGACGATATGGCCGCTGCGCGGGGCGGCGCTCTTTCCAATTTCCGCCGTGAAGTTCCCGGAGTGGTCGGGTATGAACGCGATGGCTTTTACGGTCTGCTCTTTCTGGATATGCTGCCGCTGATGCTGCTCGGTATGGCACTGTGCAAGAACGGCTTTTTAACCGCGAAACTCGAAGCCCGAACCTATGGGCTGGTCGCGGTGGGCTGCGGGGCCGCTTCAACCCTGCTCGTGGGACTCGCGACTTTCAACGCCTACAGCAGCGGCTTCAACATGCTCGTGTCCGAGGAGTGGCTGCTGCTCACCTACGACATCGGCCGGGTTTCGGGGATGCTGGCCATCGCCGGGTTCGGGCTGTTTCTGGTGAAGAAAAGACTGTTTCCGCGCGTGCTGAACAGCCTGGCGGCGGTGGGGCAGACGGCCCTCAGCAACTACCTGCTGACCAGCTTCTTGTGCAATCTGATCTTTTTCTGGGGGCCATGGAAGCTGTATGGGCTGCTGGAGTATTACCAGCTTTACCCCATTGTCGCGGCGGTCTGGTGTGTGAATTTGCTTTGGAGCACCGCGTGGCTGCGCCGTTTCAACTTCGGCCCGGCGGAGTGGCTGTGGCGCTCGCTGACGTATTGGGAGCGCCAGCCGATGCGCATCCGTCGGGCGGCTGCCTGACGGTTTCGGCCCGGCGGGAGAGGTGAATTCTCCCGCTCGGGCCCTTCCCGGCTAGGGGAGGGCTTCTTCGAGCCAGGCGGTGAAGGCTTCGGGGCTTTGGTCGCGGCCCAGAAAGGCTCGTACGAGCTCCTTGCCGGGCTTGGAGCCGCCGGGGGCGAGCACCTCGTCGCGGTAGCGGGTGGTGATGGACTCGTCGAGCAGGTTGCCGGTTGCGAACTCGCGGAAAAAGTCGAGCGCGATCACCTTGTCATAGAGATAGGTGTAGTAGTTCGACGAGTAGCCGGTGAGGTGGGTGAAGCTGGCGTAGAGCCGGTTGCCATCGACCCACTCGTAGGGCAGGAAGCGGCTGTAGTCTTCGCGGAGAAGGGCGTCGAGGTCGAGCGTGGCGGGGTCGAGCCGGTGCGTGTCAAGCGAGTAGGAGGTGTAGAAGAGCTGGGTGCGGACGGAGTCGGCGCGGCCGAAGGCACCGGCGCGGTTCATGCGCTCGACCAGCTCGGCTGGGATGGGCTCGCCGGACTGGTAGTGGTGGGCGAAGCGGGCCAGCAGGGCCGGATCGCGGAAGAACTCTTCCAGCATTTGCGAGGGGACTTCGACGAAGTCGCCTTCGGTGGCGATGCCGCTGAGGCCGGCCCAGGCCTGGTGGCCGCCGAGAATGGCATGCATGAGGTGGCCGAACTCGTGGAGGAAGGTGACGACATCGGAGTGCTGAAGGAGGCCGGGGTCGTCGATGCCGCCGCCGGGGAAGTTGCAGATCAGCGCGGCCTCGGGTACTCGCAGGCCGCGGACGCCGGGGACGAGCGGCGCGGCGGAGAACCACTTGTCCTTGCCTTCGCGGGGGTGCATGTCGAGGTAGAAGCGGCCGAGGTGGGCTTCCTGTTCTGTGCCCGCAGGGCCTCCGGAGCCCGCGCCGAAGACGTCCCAGGTGGTAACGCTGGGGTGCCAGGTGTCGGCGTCGGTGACTTGCTGGAAGCGGACGCGGAAGAGTTGTTCGACCAGCGACAGGACGCCGGCCTGCACCTTGTTGTAGGGGAAGTAGGGGCGGACGGACTGGGAGTCGAAAGAGAACTGGGCGCGGCGGTATTGTTCGAGCCAGAAGCCTCGGCTGGCAGCGTCGATCGCGTCCGGCTCGGGTTCGCCGGCTTCGCGGGCGGACTGCCGGGCAAAGGCGAGCACGGATTCGTACTCGCGCCGGGCGCCGTCGCGGGTGGCGCGGTCGAGCTGGTCGAGAAACTGCTGCATGTTGGCAGAGGATTCCATCATCTGGTCGGCGGTGGCGAGGTCGGCCCAGGTGGCGAAGCCGAGCAGTTCGGCGATCTGGCGGCGGACGGTCAGCAGCTCGCCGAGTATGGCGACGTTGGCGGGAAAGGCGCGTGTTTGGTAGGCCAGGAACATGCGGCGGCGCAGCCCGGCGCTGCGGGCAAAGGTCATGACAGGCAGGTAGTCGGGGAAGTTCGTGGTGAGGACGATTTTGCCGGCGTGCTCGCCTTCGGTGGCGGGCTGGTGGCCGGCGAGGAAGTCGTCAGGCAGCCCGGCGAGCTCTTCGGGCGAGTCGACGAGGACGATGCCGAGACTTTCCTGCACGTTGCGGCTGAAGGTGAGCGAAAGGGCGGTGGCGCGCTCGTGGAGCTCGCGGAGTTTGAGGCGGGTGGGCTCGTCGCGGTCGACGCCGGCGAGCCGGTAATTGAGCAGGGTTCGCCCGAGATAGTGGGTGGCGGCGGGGTCGGCGGCCGGACCGCTTTGCGGGAGTGGAACGGCGCCCAGGGCCTCGTAAACGTCGCGGTTGAGTCCGAGAGCGACGCCGACCTCGGCAATGATCTGGAGCTGCGCCTGGGCGGTGTCGCGGATCTCTTTGCGGGGGTGCACGCTGTTGAGCAACGAAAGCTGGGAGCCGGTGATGCTGAGAATGGCGACCGCATCGTCGTAGCGGCGCAGGGGGGTGTCGGGGAAGGGCGAAGAGCCGCCGATCAGCTCGCTGACCATCATGGTGTGGCGCGAAAGGGCGGCAGCAACCCAGCTTTCTAGCTCAGAAGCGGTCTCGATGAGCCACGGGTTGGTGGCCTGATCTGCTGGCTGGGGGGTGGCCTGGCTGGTGGCTGGGCTGCTGGCTGGTGGCGTGTTTTCGGGCTGGGCGTTCTGAGGCAGTTCCATGTTGTTTATTAGACTGCATGGCGGGGGTCGGGGCTTGAACGGGGGTGGAGGTTTGAATCCCCGGACAGGTTTGACATACGGGCGCGCGAGTGCGCCGGGCGCCCTGGGAAACGGAGGCTTACGTGCGCTGGCCTAAGAAGCCTGTTTGCTGGGCTGAACTGGCGCGCGGAGCCGGGGTCAGCCGAGCGGTGAGGCTCGCGACATTGTGTTTCGTGCTGGATGCGTCGGGTCATAAAGAAGGTCAAAGCTGCTGCCTTCTTCCTGAGGAGATCCGGCCTTGTATTTTCCGGTAAGGACTTTTCCGTGGGCAGAGTATTGAAAGGTGACCGAATACTCAGGATTGGCGGGTCCCGATTCTGTATCAAAGGGAAAACCAAGGAATTCACATTTCACGATCGTCGCGGTGCTTGTCACCCAAGGACCGGGCGATGCTGAGTAATGAGGCTTGAATGTTGTGTCCCAGGCACGCCGGATTGCGGAAAGGTATCGTCGAGTGGGTTGCTGCCAGAACATAAGCATAACTCCTGGGCGGCCTAAAGCAGGTTTAACTTTAGGCGGCAGTCCTGAAGATGCAGTGATTGAGGGTCGCGCCTGTCGGCGACAAGGCTATGATCCCGGTGCGCTCGACTAGAAGCTCGAAGACGAGTGCGACAGCGATCGGCTGGCATGCAGCCGACGCAAACGGCGCAGCTACGCGTAGCCACAAGCAGATTCGCTAGAATCGGCGCTAGTGTTGGGAGGCTGGTGGTTTCTTCCCGCACCATGATGCCCACCTTATGACCGATTCCCTTCCCCTTTCCCTCCGCGAGCGACTGGACCCTGTTTGTATCGCGGTGAGTGCGCGGGAGGTGAGCGAGCTGTTTCGGCTCGCCGGCGCGGCGCTCGGGCAGAGCCGGTTTGTGGAGCTGCGCTTCGATGCGCTTGCCACGGCCGAAGCGCCGGCGGGAGCATGGGCGGGCGTGGCCGGGCGCG
>CAXTYP010000129.1:0-1765 GCA_964248435.1 uncultured Acidobacteriaceae bacterium
ATCCAGCCTCAAATGTTTATGAGACCGCTTCTAGCGCTATGCGCCTGAAGTGGGCGCCAGCCGCGCAGGCGGTCTTAGCCTCTAGCGCACCGGTGGATGAGGCGTGCCGGCGCGGTTCGGGTCGATAGGGCGGCCGAAGCGGTAAACAAGGCCGACGGAGATGCCGAACTGTTCCTTGAAGTCGCTTTTGCCGCTTGAACTGTAGTCGGTGAGGATGGCATCGGGCGAGATGCGAAAGGCCAGCCGCGGCGAGCGGTTCAGGTCGATGGAGCCGCCGATGGCGCTGGCGAAAGCAAACTGGTCGTCGTAAAAGCCGACCACGCCCGGATTGATTTTGAGGGAACCATCCTTGAGTCCGGAGCTGAAATAGCCGTAGGTGCCGCCGGCCAGCGCGTGGAGCGTGAGGGAAGCGTGCTGGTTCGAGGCCAGGCGATACTCCGGCCCGCCCAGCACCATGTACTCGCTCACAAACGGCCCCTTGATGCCGTAGATATTGGGTGCCGCGCCGCTGGTGCCCAGGTAGCCGCGCACGTTGGCGACCGCAGCCCACTTGTGAGTTAAAAACCAGGCTCCCTGGATGTCGAGACCGCCCAGGTTTGCGCCCTGCAGCAGGGATGGGCCTGCGTCGAAATGCGAGTACGCCAGGCCGCCATAGACCTCGTACCGGTTGTTGTAGGTCACGGTTGCAAGCGTGCTGTTGGCTGCAACGACCGGCGGGTGGTACTGGGGCGCCTGTGCCCACGAGGCCGGCGAGACAAGCGGCGCAAACAGCAGGACGGCAGCGGCGGACAGGGTGCAAGGGGCCAAGCGGGTGGAAAAACGGGACAACAGAACCTCCGAAACACTACCCACAACTGTACATGGCGAGCGTGCGGCTGCTGTAGCCTGGGGAGGTGAACGATCGAGACAGACTGGCGCGCAAGCGCTTCAGCGGCAAGCAATGGAACGGCCTGGAGCCGATGATCGAGGAGTACGCGAGGGAAGCAGTCGGGATCGCCCGCTTCGATTTTCGCGAAGATCTCGAGTGGAATGTGCCCTCGCTCGACCGGCTGGAGCGTATCCTGAACCGGCTTTGCCCTGCGCCCGAGCCGCTGCCGCCGGTCGACGGCGACTGGTGGACCCTCTTGTGGGGCAGCTGGTTCGGTGAGCTGCTGCGCCGCCTGCACGGCGGCACCTGGGCCATGTCGCTCTATCCGGGCAGCGACTTTGCCGTGCCCACCCTGGAGATGGAAAACGGTCCGGAGGGGGCGATCTCCAGGCTTTACCCCACCGTGAAGGTGCATCGGCGGCTCACGCTCGGTGCTGGGGAAGGTCTCCCGGCGTTTTACAGCATGCTGTCCGCGCGCCTTGCGGCCAAGGGCGGGCAGACGGGCTAGAAGCGGCGGCTGACAAAGCGTCTTGCCGGTATGAGACAATCCGAAGGATGGAGGAAAGCCCCGCAAACAGTATCGCGGGCAATCCCATATGCTGGACAACCTGTTTACTCCCACTCATCTCCTGTTCGTGCTTGCCATCGCGTTGCTGGTGTTTGGCCCTCGCAAGCTGCCCGAACTGGGCAAGGGGCTCGGCGAAGGGCTGCGCGGCTTTACCAAGGGCATCAAGGGCGAGTCTGAACCTGTCGTGGTGAAGTCGGAAACCGGCAAGGCGGGAGAGACCGCGCCCGAGATCAAGTAGCCTGCTTCACCGGCCCGACAAGTGGATGTGCAAAGGCCCGGAAACGCTCATGCGTTCCGGGCCTTTGTCGTGTTCCAGGTCGTTCCCGTTC
>CAXTYP010000129.1:1865-7213 GCA_964248435.1 uncultured Acidobacteriaceae bacterium
CCCGGAAACGCTCATGCGTTCCGGGCCTTTGTCGTGTTCCAGGTCGTTCCCGTTCAGGCAGACGACCGGCTTGCGCCTGCGCTCGCTGGTTGACGAAACAAGGCCCTCATCAGTCTTGACCTGGAAATTCGTCCAGGCGAGCGCGCCGTCCTCCTGTCGATGTCCCAATCCTCCTATTAAGTCCCAATCCTCCTCTTAAAAAAGCGTACTGAGGCCCTTTGACTATGCGATCCGACTATCTTCTCCGCGCGACCACGATCGCGTCTGCCGTTTTACTTGCCGCAGCCACTGCCAGCCTGGCTCAAACCGTGACCGGGTCGGTCAACGGCACGGTCACCGATCCAAGCGGGGCCGTGATCCCCGGCGCACAGGTGATTGCTGTCAACACGGCCACCGGCGTGCGCACCCCGGCCACGAGCAACGACGCTGGCGCGTACTCGATCCGGTTCCTGCCCATCGGCACCTACACGATCGAAGTGACGGCACCGGGTTTCAACAAGCTCACCGTGCCCCCGTTCGCGCTTGAGATCAACCAGTCGGCCAAGGTGGACGCACATGTGACAGTCGGAGCGAGCACCAGCGTTGATGTGCAAGGCAATGTCGCGCCCATTCTGGATACCAGCGACGGGACCGTTGGGCTTTCACTTACAGCGAATCAGATCGCCACGATTCCCTTGAATGGGCGCAATTTCTCATCGGTCACGCTGTTCCAGCCTGGCGCTGTGAATACCGACCCCTCCGGCCTGACCGGAGGCAATGCAACGGAGCGCAACACCTATAACAACGGCATCGTGGCAGTCAATGGCAACCGCGCCCAGGCGAATAACTACACTCTCGACGGCATCGATATGAACGAGGGTCAGAATAACCTGATTGCTTACAACCCCGCACCGGACGCCCTACAGGAAATGCGGGTGATTACAGCGGATGCGCCTGCTACCTACGGCAATGTTAATGGCGGAGATGTGGTTTCCGTACTGAAAAGCGGAACCAACCAGTTCCACGGCTCGATTTACGAGTATCTCCAGAATTCAAACCTGGATGCTAATTCCTGGGCAAACAAACACAAGGCGGCGGTGGTTGATCCAGTGACCGGCCAGCTTCGTTCGGGAGCGATTGCGACCAATCCTTACACCCAAAGCATCTTCGGTGGTACGTTGGGCGGCCCGATTCTGCATAACCACTTTTTCTTCTTCGCGGATTATGAAGGGGTGCGTGAACACTCCGGCGGGTCGGGTTCGGCGAGCGTTCTGACGGCAGCGATGCGTGGGGGTGATTTTTCCGCCGTGCAAGCCGTCAGTGGAAAGCAGCTTTTTAACACGCAGGCTGCCTTCGCGCCCTACGTCAACAACCAGGTGCCGGTCGTCAATCCAGTAGCCAAATACCTGTTTGCTCACCCGGAGCTGTATCCCTTGCCGAACACCGCGCCCGAGGACGGGTTAGTGCAGAACAACTTCACGGGACCGACACGCACCTTCAGGGTCAACAACCAAGGAGACTTCAAGGTTGAATGGGACCCGCGCGGTGAGGATAAGTTGACGGCTTTCTACGCGCAGTCTGACGCGTCGGACGGCACGGTGGCTGTTCTTCCTGTTTCATTCCCGTCGCAGAATGTATTTCCGACCAAGATTTTCGGCGCGACCTGGGTGCACACCTTTTCGGCCGCCATTGTCAATGAAGCCCGGATCGGCTTTACCCGCGTTCGCTGGGACCAGGGGGTTCCGACGGACCAGAGCGGTGCTTTTGGCCTCACCGGCGACAAGGTGGTCGGTATTCCTTTTGGAACTCAGCGGTATGTCGGCTTTTCCGGCCAATCCATGGGCGACAATCTCAGCTACGTCGGCACAAACGGGGCGCCGCAGATCCTGCGCGACAATAACTTCTATTATGGCGATAACTTTACCTGGCAGATCAGCAGGCATTTGCTCAGCCTGGGCGTGCAGGCAGTGCGCTACCAGCAGAACTATGCCTTGTCCGGCGCCCAGGGTTCGCTGGGTCAGTTCAACTATGGTGGCCAGTTTACCGGGGACGGCACGAACACGGGATACAGCGGTGCGGATTTTGTGCTGGATCGCGCCAACGAGGAAAGTATCGCGCTGCCCGGCGGCGGGCTGGTTGGAAATCGCCAGTGGCGCACGGCGGGCTTTGTTCAAGATGACTGGAAGGCCACGGATCGCCTCAGCCTGACCCTTGGTGTCCGTTATGAGTACGACCAGCGCTGGAACGAGGTCAACAACAAGACAGCAAACGTGCTGCTGACCGGGCCGCAGATGGGCACGGTGGAGTACGCGGGCTCGGTGCCGGCCGGTGCGCCTGCCGGATCGATCGTTTGCGATAACATCTCCTGCTATCAGCCGACTTACGACCAGGTGCAGCCGCGGTTTGGGTTTGCCTATCAGTTCACCCCGCGCTGGGTGCTACGCGGCGGGTACGGCACCACCAGCTTTTTTGAGGGCGATGCCAACAATCAGCGGTTGACTTACCAGAATCCGTTTCTTGCCTTCATTGATCCAAAGGCTTTGACCCCGGTAGCGGCCACCGGCTCTACCCCTTATAGCGCCGGGACTCCTTTTGCAGCGGCCAAAGGTTTCAACATATCGACGCTCAGCAATCAGGGCGCGAGCTTCGGCGCCTGGCCGCAGCATATTCAGCCGGCGTACATTCACGAGTTCAACTTAACGACCGAATATGAGCTTTCCAACACTCTCTCGCTTTCGCTGGGATACGTCGGCGAAACAGGCCAGCACCTGGCCGATTACCGCAACGGCAACCAGTTGACGCTGGCGCAGGCGCAAGCACTGACCGCAAATAACAATGTGGTCACCCCGGCGACCACCGCGCCCTTCGCGGCACTGGTGGGCCAGGGTAACAAGCTGCTTGTCACCGAGTCCGATGCCATGATGAACTACAACGCGGCCGAGGCGACCGTGCGGCAGCGTTTGAAGCATGGCTTCGAGTGGACCGTGAATTACACCTATGGCCGTGCCATGACCAACAGCGCCGGTAACTACACGTTTGCGAATACGTCCGTGCAGGATGGGGCATTCCAGGACGGCTATAACGGCCATGCCGACTACGGCCCGTCCGGTTCGGATGTGCGGCACAACCTGTCGGCACTGGGCGTGTATGCCGTGCCTTACGGTCATGGGCAGCAGTTCGGATCGCAATCGAACAAGGTGCTTGACCTGTTGCTTGGCGGATGGTCGATCTCAAGCTCGGTCGTCGCGTACTCAGGTTTCCCTCTGACGATCAACGGGCCTGATAACACCAACACCAACACCTACGGGCAGGTACGTGCCAATCAATACCGGAAAATCCACGTTATAAATCGCGGCACGGGGAACTGGTTCGGCACGGGTCCTTCTGCCGTAGCCTGTGCCGGCCCGGACAATGGCATTTGTGCTTACGGCCCAGCCGGCTCGCTGGCTTTTGGAACGGCTGCCGTGGGTACAGAAAGGACGCCCGGCTACGAGCAGATCGATGCGTCGGCGTTTAAGGACTTCCACCTCACCGAACACCAGGCCGTGGGATTCCGTGCCGATGCATTTAACGTGGCCAATATCGCCAGCTACGGCAATCCTGACAACGGAGTCACTGACACAAACTTCGGCCAGATTACTTCAACGCGGAGTAACTCCCGCATCATTGAGTTCAACGCGCATTACTCGTTCTAGGTCGGTCACAAGAGAAGGCCCGCTTGCGCGGGCTTTTTTCAAATAGCAATCAGCGCGACGGCGACCAGGGCGAGGCCCATCCCCAGCAGTTGAAACCTGCTTGCGCGCTCCTTCAGGACCAGGGCGGCGAGCACGATAGTGGCGCCGGGATAGAGCGAGGCGAGAACGGCAGCAACGTCGAGCCGCCCGCTGAGGGACGAGGCCATGTACAGGCCGTTGCCCGTGGTGTCGAGCAGGCCGGCCATGGCAGCCAGGCCAAAGACGGATGCGCCCTTCATGGGGAAAGCCGAGGCCGTGTCACCCGCAGGGATGACGGAGCGCGACCGGCTGCTCGCAGCCGACCACAGTTGCACCCCGAGCGCCACGGCCGCGCCACCCGCGCGTGAAAGCAGAAGCGCCCACAGCACTGGACCGGCACTGCCGGCGTTGCTGCCGGAAGGGAGCTTTGCCGGTGTGCCCGCGACGGCTGACAAGTGGAGCCAGATCAATTGCAAACCAAAACCGATGCCGGCGGCGGTCGCAAGCAGGAGGGCGCGCCGGGTGGTTGGGGCGGCGCCGGGGGCCGCCGGTGCATACGCGATCAGCACAATGGACGCGGCAGCCACGATAAAGCCAAGCAGTTGTGTTCCCGAAGGCGCGCCTTGCGTACGCAGGGCGAGGAGCACGGGCAGCACGGCGGTGAGTAGGCCGGCCAGCGCCGCTGCCAGGCCCATGACGCCGATCGAAAGTGCCCGGTAGAACACCATCAGCGCCGCGCTGCCCGCAATGCCTGAAAGCAGTCCGCCCGCGACGGCCCAGGGCGACAAAGTGACCGGCAGACGCCACGCCACCGCGCCCAGCAGGATCACGCTCAGGCCGTGGGCGATCAGTACGACCCGGCTGGGAGCGGCCCGGCGCGTGGCCAGGCCGCCGGCGAAGTCGGCCGCACCCCAGGTCACGGCCGCGAGGAGGCCCATCGGGATGGCGCTGAAGAAAGTCAAGGGCTAAGACCGCCTGCGCGGCTTACGGTCCCTTCGGGACGTGTGCTCGCAATACGCGGCGCTCCCGATGGTCGCGGTCAATGTTTTGCCGCGACCATCTGAGCGCTTGCTACTTATCAAGACCATGCCACTAAGGGACCGCCAGCAGCGCAGGCGATTTAGCGGCTGCCGTGCGCCGAAGGGTAGTACCCGTCCGGTGCCACGATATCCAGGTTCGGCACCCCTTCCACGCGTACCTCGATGGTGTGGAAGCGGCTGGCCAGCAGGTTGGTATGGCTTGCGTAGCCGAGCGTGTACTGGGTGCGGACGGCGTTGGTGATCTTTGAGAACGAGTTCTGCATGCCGTTCTCCGAAACCTCGGAGTCGAGCGTGCCGCCGGTCGCCAGCGCGTACTTTGGCAGCAGGTTGTCGCGCATGGTGGGCAGCAGGGGGATGTGGAACTTGTCAAGGTAGCCGATGCCCCAGATCGCCGAGTCGCCAACCAGGGTGCCGTAAACGTTGATGTTGTTGGTGAGAAGAAAACGCACAACCTCTTTGTAGGAAGCCTTGGACCCTTGTTCCTTGCCGTCGGAGATGATGTACAGGATGCGGCGGCGGCCCTTGGGCTGCTTGGCAAGCTCGGTCGCGGCGGCCAGAATGGCGTCGTTCAGTGGGTGGTACTCCCTGGGCGTGATGGCGTTGCCGGGGTCGAGAC
>CAXTYP010000130.1:0-7209 GCA_964248435.1 uncultured Acidobacteriaceae bacterium
ACGGAGGCCGTCTGTTGGTCCTGGGGCTTGTGTGCGGCTTCGGCATCGGGCTGCTCGGCACCCAACTGCCCATGCCCAAGGACCCGCCCATCATGGCCGACATGATGCAGTCCCCCGCCGGGGCGTGGATGATGTTTGTGTTTGGGGTAACGGGCGCCCCGCTTTTTGAGGAAATGGTCTTTCGCGGCTTTCTGCTGCCGGCGTTTGTGAACGCCTTTCGCTGGCTGACGCGAAAGGGCGATCTGCCACCAGGCATGGCCGCATGGATCGGCGTTCCGTGCTCGGTCGTGCTCACCAGCCTGCCGTTCGCCCTGCTCCATGGCCAGCAGGTTTCCCACGCCTGGGCGCCCGTGTTGCTGATCGGCCTGGTTTCGCTGGTGCTGTGCGTTGTGCGGCTGCGGCTTGACTCGCTGGCATGCAGCACGGTGGTGCATGCGGCCTACAACTTTACCCTGTTTGCCGGGATCCTGATCCAGACGGGCGGTTTTCGCCATCTTGACCGGCTCAGTCATTGAACCTCGCGCTCCGGAGATCCCAACCTTGACCCACGCAGCCCCGACCCACGCAGAAACCCTGCTTCACCTGCTGGCACGTATTTCGTTCAAGCTCGGCAGCTTCACCTTGTCCTCCGGGGCGACGAGCGACTACTACATCGATTGCCGTGTCACCACGCTTCATGCCGAGGGGGCGCGCTTGACCGGTCTCGCGCTGCTGGACCTGCTCGACGCTCACCGTCTGCACCCGCAAGCGGTCGGCGGCCTTACGATGGGGGCCGACCCGGTGGTCAGCGCCGTATCCATCGCCAGCGCCTCGCGCGCCTATGCCGAGGGGCACGGCTTGCCGCAATCGAGACCGCAATCTGCTCTAATCCATGGATTCCTGGTGCGAAAAGGGGAGAAAGCGCATGGGATGCGCCGGCGCATTGAGGGCTTCTACCAGCCCGGCGCCCGCGTCGTGATCGTGGACGATGTATGCACCACGGGTGCGTCGACCCTTGAAGCCCTGGCCGTCGCGCGCGAAGCGGGCTTCGAGGTCCTGGGAGCGGCATGCCTGGTGGAACGCGAGGAAGCCAATGGGAGGCCGGCCGTGGAGCACGCGCTCGGCAATGCGCCGTTCCTTAGCCTTTTTACGGCACGCGATGTACGCCGGGCGCACATCGCGCAGATGCCTTTGTAGACATCTGCGCCTCGCTCTGGGGGAGGGAGCTTTTACTGAGGTTGTGCGGTGCCGGTTGTCGCGGCGGCACCGGAACTGGACGGCTGAGACGCATCTGCCGTGACCGGCTGGTTGGTCAGCAACTGAACATCGACCCTGCGGTTCTTGGCGCGGCCGCTGGCTGTGCTGTTGCTGGCGACAGCCTGATCCTTGCCGAGGCCGATCAGGTAGAAGCGGTGCGCCGGCACGTTGTACCTTGCAGCCAGGTATTGAACAACCGCCTGGGCTCGACGGTCACTCAGCTCGTAGTTATAGGATGCACTGCCGACGGAATCAGTACCGCCGGTCAGCGATAAGATGTAGGAGCGCTGCGCACCCAGCTGTGCGCCCAATCCATCCAACTGGGCCTTGTCCTGCCCGGTCAGGTCAGCCTTGTTGAAGCCGAAGGTCACCGAAACATCGCCTACCTGCTTGTAGGTGTCAAGGTTCGAGACCACGCTGCCCAGGGTGTCCGCGCGGTGCACGGCGTCCTGCGCACTCTGCTGCGCTCCACCCGCCGCGCTGTTCGCGGTGGCTGCTGCCTGCTCCGCATTTGCGGCCGAGGTTTGAGCGCCGTTGATGCCCGCACCTGTCCGCCTGTCCAGGTCCTGCAGGGAGCGGTTGTTGGCTGCGGTCTTGTCGTCGAGCTCGTTGGTTCCGTTGATAATCGGCGTGGTCTGGTTGCGAACATACTTCTTGGTGCTGCATCCGGTGGCCAGCAGCGAGGCCGCGAGTACCGAATAGCCGGCTGCCTGCGACAGCCCGGAAAAAACACAGCGGGTCTGGGAAAAAAGCTTCAGCATGAGGAGGTCCTTGTGTACTTGGATCATGTTTTGGGTCGTTTGGCGGCGTGGGATCACCGCGTCTTCTGACTGTAGATGCACGGCAGTGGCCAAAGTAGGCCAACCCGCCTAAGTGGTTGTGCCTGGTTTACTTTGCCGCTGTTTCCCGGTGCCGGCGCAGGTCCGGTGCGGCCCGGCAAGTTCCTTTTAACGGCGTAATTTTTACCCGATCACTGTCGGCATGGCCGCCGGCGTAACATGGAAAGTAACCACCATGGACTTGCAGGAGAAAATCAGGACGCTGCCGACCGGGCCCGGCGTGTACCTGTACAAGGACGCCGATGAGACCGTGATTTATGTCGGCAAGGCAAAAAATCTGCGCTCCCGTGTGCGCTCCTACCTGCTCGCGGCTTCGCAGGCCCACGCTAAAACCGGCTCCCTGATGCGGGAAGCCGTGGACCTCGACTACATCCTGGTTGCCAACGAGCAGGAAGCCCTCGCGCTTGAAAACAACCTGATCAAGCAGAAAAAGCCGCGCTTCAACATCCTGCTGCGCGACGACAAGACTTATCCTTACGTCAAGCTGACGATGGGCGACCGGCACCCCAAGGTGTTTGTCACCCGGAAGCTGCGCAAAGACGGCGCGGCTTACTATGGCCCGTACTTCCCCGGCAACCTGGCCTACCGCATCGCCGAGCTGCTCCATCGCACGTTTCTGCTGCCTTCCTGCAAGGTCGACCTGAACCGCTACCACCCCCGGCCCTGCCTGCAGTACTACATCAAGCGCTGCCTGGCCCCCTGCGTGGAAGGGCTGACCACGCCCGAGCAGTACCGCGAACAAGTCCGCGATGCGCAGATGTTTTTAGAGGGCAAGGGTGCGGAGTTGGGCAAAGAGGTGGAAGCGCGCATGCAAGCCGCGGCCGAGGCCGAGCTCTACGAGCTGGCAGCGAAGTATCGCGACCTGCTCATCACTATCGACCAGCTGCAGGAAAAGCAGCGTGTCGCATCCGCCACGGACGATGACGCCGACCTGTTCGGTTACCACTACGAAAACGGCATGTTGGCCGTAAACCTGTTCCACGTGCGCGCAGGCAAGATCGTCGACCGCCGGGAGTTCTTCTGGGAAGACATCCCCGACCTGGCCCCGGCGGACGAGGAACTGCCCGCGGCGGACGGGCGCGAAATGCCTCAGCAGGAATTTCAAGCGGGCGCGTTTTTCGCGTCGCTGCTCAAGCAGCTTTATCTCGACCAACCATATGTGCCGCACTTTATTTACACGCCGGTCGAGTTCGCGGACCGTGAAGCACTGGCTGCCGCACTTTCAAAACGGGGCCGGCAGGTGTGTATCGCGGTGCCGCAACGCGGCGACAAACGCTCGCTGCTCGACCTGGCGGGGACCAACGCGAAACAAAGCTACGACCAGCGCTTCCGTGTGCTCAAGCCCAGCCAGCAGGCTGTCGCCGAAGCGCTGGAAGACGCATTGATGCTCTCCGAAACCCCGACCCGGATCGAATGCTTCGATATCTCACACATCCAGGGCTCGGAAACTGTCGCCAGCATGGTGGTGTGGGAGCCGGGCGGCATGAAGAAAAGCGATTACCGCAAGTTCCAGATCAAGACGGTGGAGGGAGTGGACGATTTCGCGTCCATGCGCGAGGTCATCACGCGGCGGTACAAGCGGCTCAGCGAAGAAGGTAAACCCCTGCCCAGCCTGGTGCTGGTCGACGGCGGCCTGGGCCAGCTGCATGCCGCAGCTACTGCTTTGCAGGAGCTGGGGCTCACCACGCAGCCCTTGGCATCGATCGCCAAGCGCGAAGAGCTGATCTACGTCCACGGCAGCGAGGACGAGCCGGTGGTGCTGGAGCGCCGCTCCCCCGTGCTCCATTTAATCCAGCAAATTCGTGACGAGTCACACCGGTTCGCCATCACCTACCATCGCAAAAGGCGCGAAATCCGCGACCGCAGCTCCGAGCTCACCGAGATCCCCGGCGTGGGCGCGCGCACACGCATCCGCCTGGTACAGCACTTCGGCAGCGCCCGCGCCGTCGAGGCGGCCGGGGTGGAAGCATTGACAGCCGTGGTTCCGCGCAAAACCGCGGAAAGCGTTTACCTGCATTTCCACCCCCAGAAAGATTCCGAACAAGCCGCAAGGATGAACACGGGAAAGGCCCCGGCCGTCAGCGGCGAGCTTCTTCCAGTGCTGCCGCATCGTTAGTGCCGCGTGGAGAGACCGCTGCTCTCGTGCAGGACGTCTCGGCAACTCACCTGCGGCGGCCATTTACTCTTGTGAATAGCATGAGCACCCGCACTGAAGCACCTGCCTCCCCCGGATCGGGGGAGCGTACTCCACATAGCTCACACCGCAGTTCCGGTTCGCTCTTGCCACTTCTGCTGTTGTTTGGCGCGGCAAAGCTGTTGCTGCAGATCGTCCTTACAATCTTGTCGGTGCATGCCGGATACGGCATCTTCCGCGATGAACTGTATTACCTGGTATGCGGGCACCGGCTGGCTTTCGGCTACGTTGACCAGCCTCCCCTGGTAGCGCTCCAGGCTCGCGCGGCAGAGCTGCTGTTCGGTTCCGGCAATCTCCTGCTTTTTCGGCTGCTGCCCAACTTGGCGGGCGCGCTCATGGTGATGCTTACGGGGCTGCTTGCGCAGGCGTTGGGCGGCGGACGGCGAGCAGCAGCTTATGCCATGTTGGCCGTGCTGACGATTCCGGTCTTTATTGCAACGCAAAGCTTTATCTCCATGAATGCGTGGGAGCCAGTGTTCTGGATGGGAGCGGTATGGGCCCTGCTGCGCCTGCTTGCGGGCGAGCGAGGGCCTCGTTGGTGGTGGCTGCTGGGCATCAGCGCGGGGTTGGGGCTTGAGAACAAAGCCTCCACGGTGTTCTTTTTGGCAGCGCTGGTGCTTGGTTTGGCGGCGACGCCCGCGCGGCGACTATTGTTTACGCGCGGCTTCGCCCTGGCCGCAGCTGTCACGATGCTGCTGGCTTTGCCCAATTTCCTATGGCAGGTACACAATCACTTCCCAACCTACGAGTGGCTCCACGACGTAAAGCACAGCACCAAATTAACGGTGCTGCCCGCGCATCAGTTCCTGCTGGCGCAGGTGCTTATGCTGTCGCCGCTAGAGCTCCTGGTATGGGTGCCGGGATGCTTGTGGCTGCTCACCAGCCGAGCAGCCCGACCCTTTCGCGCGGCGGGCTGGTTGTACCTCCTTTTTCTCGCGATCATGTTTGCCCTCCATGCCAAGGACTACTACCTGGCCCCTGTGTACCCGCTGCTGTTTGCATCCGGCGGAGTCGCCATGGCGCAGTGGTCCCGGTTTCATCGCAGACGTCGCGTCGCGGCTGGCGTTTACCTTGCATTGCTGGCCGCCTCGGTCGCATTCACAGCGCCATTTGCAGTGCCCATTTTGCCCCCAAAGCAGTACATCGCCTACACGCAGTGGACGCACATCGCACCCACTGAAAGCGAGCAACACCCGGGCTCAGCTTTTCCTGAGTTCTTTGCCGATCACCTGGACTGGCAGCGGCTGGCAATCGCCGTCGCGCGCGTGTACCACTCCCTGCCGCCTGCCGAGCAGCAGCAAACCGGTATCGTGGCCGCGAACTACGGCCAGGCCAGTGCCCTCACCATTCTTGGCAAACCATTGGGGCTGCCGCCCGCTATCAGCGGGCACCAGAACTATTGGTTGTGGGGCCCGGGCAGCTACACAGGCAAGGAGATGATCGTGGTCACGGATGCACCCGTGAGGGAGTTGCTGCGCTTGTATCGCAGCTGCACCGAAGCGGAGCGGCAGACCAGTCCTTATCAGATGCCCTGGGAACAACGCTCCATCTTTCTCTGCCGCGACCGCATCAAGCCCTACTCTGAAGACTGGAACGCTTTGAAGTTTTATCGCTGAACGCGATTGATCGCCCGCCCGCAGGCGCCCGCAATGCTCCGGGCGGCGCACTTTTCAAGCCTTGCGCTGCGCAACCGACTCGTACAGTGCCGCGTACTCTGCCGCGGGCCGGGCCCAGCTGTAGTCCTGCCGCATGCCGTTGCGCATCAACTGTTCCCAGCCTTCGCGGTCGGCAAATGCCGTCAACGCCCGGTCGATGGCAGCCAGAAACTCACGCCCGTCATATGGATGGAACTTGAAACCCGTACCGTCCGACGCCACCGGCCGCTCATCGACCGTGTCATCCAAACCGCCGGTCGCGCGAACCACGGGCACCGTGCCGTAACGCAGGCTGTAGATCTGGTTGAGGCCGCAGGGCTCATAACGCGACGGCATCAGGAACAGGTCGGAGCCGGCCTCAATTTTGTGGGCCAGCGTGTCGTCGTACATAACTCGCACCGCAAACCGGTGGGGATACCGCTCGGCAAGCGAGCGCAGCAGGTTTTCGTAGTACGGCTCGCCCGTGCCCAGGGCGACCAGCAACAGTTCGCGCCGGGCAAGCTCGTCGGCGATCTCGGCCAGCAGGTCAAACCCTTTCTGGGTCGCAAAACGCGAAACGATGCCCAGGATCGGCGTGGTTTCCGGCAGGTCCGGTGCTCCGAATGCATGGAGCAGGTCCCGCCGGCACTCTCCTTTTCCTCCCAGGTCTTCGCCCGTGTAGTGCGCGGCGATAAAGCGGTCGTGCGCCGGGTCCCACTGTTCGTAATCCACCCCGTTCAAGATGCCGTGGAGGTCGGCTGCGCGCCCCCGCAGCACCCCCTCCAACCCGTAGCCGAACTCCGGTGTTTGGATCTCCTCGGCATACTTGCGGCTAACCGTGGTGAGCGCATCGGCGAAGACCACCCCGCCTTTCAGGAAGTTGAACTGGTTGTAGTGCTCCAGTCCGTCCATCCGAAAAAGCTCCCAGGGCAGCAGGAGGCGTTCGGTGGTTTCCGGCCCGAACCAGCCCTGGTAGCCAGCGTTGTGAATCGTGAAAACCGTTCCCGCCGATGTAAGCGCCGGATCCGTTGCATACAGCGTTCGTAAAAAGACCGGCAACATGGCTGCCTGCCAGTCATGCGCGTGAAACACCTGCGGCACACCCAATTGCTTGCTCGCCTCGATCACCGCGCGGGAAAATAGCGCGAAACGCTCCCAGTTGTCGCTGTAGTCGCCCCCCGCGGTGCCGTAAAGACCTTCACGGTCGAACAGCTCCGGGCAGTCCACGAAACAAAAGCGCACCTGGTCCCGCGTGCCGCCGTCGATCACTGAAACAAAACGGCTGTAGCCCGCGAATGGAATTGTG
>CAXTYP010000131.1:0-7141 GCA_964248435.1 uncultured Acidobacteriaceae bacterium
CGTGCCACGCATCGCGAAGCGCTGGACCTGCCGGACGGGAACGTCGAGAATACCTACGAAAACCGGCTCAAGATCGTCCGTGTGCTGCGCGCGCTTGCGCCCCGGGTTGTGATCCTGCCGTACTGGCGGGCGCGTCACCCCGACCACAGCACCTGCTCCACGCTGGGCTACGAAGCTTGTTTCTTGTCCGGGCTGCGGAAAGTCGCGACCAGCGGGCCGGACGGGCGCGAACAAGCACCGCATCGCCCGTTCAAGATCGTTTACGCCAGCCTGTACGCGGATGTGCGACCGAGTTTCGTGGTCGACATCACCGCGCATATCGAGCAACGTCACAGGGCTTTGATGGCCTACGGCTCGCAGTACGGTGACCAGCCGGCCGGGGCCGGGTTGTTTGTGCCGGAAGCCGAGATTCGCGAGCGCACCTTTGCCGAGGCGCGCCACTACGGCCTGCTCGGCGGGGTGCGCTACGGCGAGCCGTTTGTACAAAAAGAGGTCGGTTTAGTGCCCGATCTACTGCAGCTGCCGGTTCAATCCATTTGAGAGTTCGCCGCTGCGCGGACCCCGTGCTAGTCTGACCCCGCGACCAGCAATCGCGGCCGATGCGCATGCCTAACCTCATCCAGAGTTTTCTCGAGCTTCCGCGGACGCTGGGCCGGCCCCGCGGTCGCGCACCATATATTCCGCAGGTCGATGGGCTACGCTTTCTGGCTATCCTGGTCGTGTTTATCTGGCACTCGTCCCTGCGCGCCGACCGGTACGTGGAGCGGCTGGGGACGCATGGTGTGCACACCTGGAGCCTGAACCCGTACATGCTGCATGGCGAGGTGGGCGTCGATCTTTTTTTCTTCATCAGCGGGCTGGTGATCGCGCAGGCCTTTCTGCTGAGCACCCGTGCGTGGACCTTTCGCGATTTCTACGCCAAGCGCTTTGTTCGCATCTACCCGCCGTACCTCATCGCGCTGCTGGGTTGCTACCTGATTCTTGCAGTCAGCGGGCACAAGCCGGAAGGGGCGAGCTCGTTCAGCCAGTCCAGCCTTTCGTTGTCGGCCAGCTTCGCGGCCAGCGCCTTGTACCTCCACGGGCTCGTTTACAACGTGGCTTCCCGGCTCAATCCGCCCATGTGGTCGCTTGAAATCGAGATCCAGTTTTACCTGCTGGTTCCCGTTTTTATGCTGGGCTACCTGCGGGTACGCAGCCAGGGGGCGCGCATGGTTCTGCTGGGGAGCCTGGGTGCGGTCTTGATCGCCGGCATCGCGTGGCTGCACGGCGTGCATACGTTTGATAACCGCTACCGCCTGGGCCTGCCGGTGTATGCGCCGTATTTTCTGGCCGGCATCGCGACCGCCGACCTTTCCACGCCGGGCAGCCTGCTGGCCCGCATCCGGCCGGGGCGGCTGTATGACGGCGTGCTGCTGGCGGGACTGCTGCTGGTGGGCGGCATCGGTATTTGGTTCAACCGCATCGACGCGCACCCGCAGGGCTTCGCGGCCAACCTCCTGGCCCCGCTGCTCGGGCTCGCGGCTGCATTCTTGATCTACCACGGCGCCCTGCACGGAACGGTGGGGCGCAGGATCTTCGGCCTGCCGTGGTTCGCGCTGATCGGCACCATGTGCTACTCCATTTACCTGACGCACATCGTGGTCGTCCAGGCGGTTTCAGAGGAGCTGCTTGGCCGCGTGCCTTTGCACAACCCGTGGCTGATCTGGGGCGTGTGGCTGCCGGTGCTGGCGGTTGCCGTGTTTCTGCTGGCACTCGTGTTCTACGCGCTGGTCGAGCGGCCGTTGATGGGCGGCGGCCCGTGGTTTCGCAAGCGCTCGCAGGCCGTGCCGGCTCCTGTTGCTCTCCGGGTTGAGCGGAGTTAGCTGGCCCCGTAGAGCGCGCCTGGCATCACCCGGCCGAAATTCATGCTGCGTTTGCATGGGTTGCTCTTGGCCGAAGTACGCTGGGATGAGCCGCATGGCGCGGGGAAAGGCCTAACTGCTTGAGCACGTCCGTTTTTGTCCTGGAAGACGACACCGATATAGCCCGGCTTGTGGAGCACCACCTGCACGCAGCTGGCTACGCACCGCGGCTTTTTCCCATGCCGCTCCATCTGCTGGCCGAAGCCGAACGCGCCGCGCCCGCCTTGTTTCTGCTTGACATCATGGTGCCGGGCGGCGATGGGCTGGATGTGTGCCGCAAGCTGCGAGCCAACGCCCAGCTCTCGACCATTCCCATCATCTTCATGACGGCCAAGGCGTCGGAAAACGATCGGGTACTGGGATTGGAGCTCGGGGCCGACGACTACATTACCAAGCCGTTCGCGCCGCGCGAGCTGGTGGCCCGTGTCAAGGCCGTGTTGCGGCGCTTTGAGCGTCCGACGGGCCCGCTCACCATCCAGTTTGAAGAAGTCGTCATCGACGCGGGAGCCATGCAGCTCAAGGTGCGCGGCGAGCTGACGACGACGACAGCGACTGAATTTCGGCTGCTCGACTACCTCGCGCGGCACCCCGGGCGGGTGTTTTCGCGCGACCACCTGCTGGACGCGGTATGGGGCGATGCCCGTTTCGTCACGCCGCGGTCGGTGGATGTGTACGTCCGGCGCATCCGGGAAAAGATCGAGATCGACCCTGAAAACCCCCGGTATCTGAAAACCGTCCGCGGGGCCGGCTACCGGTTCGAGATCCCCAAGCCTGCCCAGGTCTGAGCGGGCTGCTGGACAGGATGGATTAAACTCAGGCTGCCAGGCTGGGGCCATGCACAGCTGCGGACGGGATAGAACGCGATGACGGGCCGTGTTTTCACCAAGCTGCTGTTTTCGTTCCTGCTGCTGTTATCGCTTGGCACAGCCATCCTTGATTTCTCGGTGCGCCGTATCGTGCAGCATTCGCTGGGCGCGCAGGCCGGCACTTATTTCGACCGGCAGGCCCGCGGCATGGCGGCGCAGTTGGCCAGGACCCCACCGGAAATGCTGCCGGCGGTGGTGCAGGCCCAGGCACTCGCGGCCCGCGCACGGGTCACGCTTGTTGGACCCGGTGGGCAGCTGCTGGCGCAGGCGCAGGGGACGGGCGGGGGTAAAACCCTGGTCGTGACCATGCAGGCCGGCGCCAATACCGCCCGCTTCGATTTTTCACTCGACGCAGTGCAATCGACCCTTGTCTTGCTGCGGCGTGACCTGCTGCTGGCATCGCTGCTGGCGCTGGGGCTTGCCACAGCCATGGCGGTCTTTATCGCGGACCGGGTCGCGCGCCGGCTTCGCCGCATCGTCCGCTTCGCCAACCGCGTGGCAGCGGGGGAGTTGTCGGCCCGCGTTGAGGAAGGCCGGCTCGATGAGATTTCCGAAGTTGCCCACGCGCTGGACGCCACGGCGGTGCAGCTGGAGCGAAGCTTCCGCGCGCTGGAAGGCTCGCGTCGCGAGCTCGCCGTACTGCTCGACAGCATGCAGGAGGCGGTGGTCGGCATTTCGCCGCAGTCGCAGATCACCTGGTCCAACTCCAAGATGAAATCCATTGCACCATCGGCCATGCGCGAAGGCCGATCCCTCGTAGAGTGCATTCGCGACCCCGATGTGTTGCGGGCCGTCGAGGTGGCGATGAAAGAAGGCTCGCTGGGCCGCTGTCGAGCGACCGGCTTTGTGCCGGGGCGGGTGTTTGCGGTCAGTGCCGCGCCTATGCCGGGCGGCGGCGCGGTGGCCGTGCTGCATGACGTAACAGAGATCGAGCGGGCCGAGCGCATGCGCCGCGACTTTGTTGCCAATGTTTCGCATGAGCTGCGCACCCCGCTCACCTCCATCATCGGCTACGTGGAAACCGTGAGCGATGCCGAGCCGCAACTTTCGGAGCAAGGGCGGGAGTTCTTGGGCATCGTGCTGCGCAATGCCACCCGGATGAACCGCCTCACCGTGGACCTGCTGGCACTGGCCAACGTCGAGGCCGGCGATTACCGCATCCATCCACGGCCGGTGCCGGCCGACCTGCTGATCGAGGATGCCATCGAATCGCTGGCCGGCATGGCCTTCGATTCAGGAATGAAACTTGAACAGTTGCCCGGCCCGTCGACCCCGGTGCTGGCCGACATTGATGCGTTGAACCAGGTCTTCGGCAACCTCCTTGAAAACGCCATGAAGTATGCGCCGGCGGGCAAACGGGTACGCGTGGGCGCGCGCGATCGGGGGGAGTCGGTCGAGTTTTTCGTCCAGGATTCCGGACCCGGCATCGCTTCGGAGCACCTGGGGCGCATCTTTGAACGGTTCTACCGGGTGGACAAGGCGCGGTCGCGCGACTCGGGCGGGACCGGGCTGGGCCTGGCGATCGCGAAGCACATCGTGCTGGCCCACGGCGGCGTGATCCGGGCGGAAAGCGTGCTGGGCGCGGGCGCGACTTTTGTTTTCAGCCTGCCGCTCGCTCCTGTGCCGGAAGCGCAAGACAAAACAAGCGACGCCCGGATGGAGGTGTAAAGCTCCTGTAACAGGCAACATAGACAATGGACGGAGAAGAAAGAGAGGCAACGTGAAGAACACAACCATCCTGATGGCCGCCGCCCTGGTGCTTTCGACCGCGACATCAGCCCTCGCGCAAAAGCTCAACGGAGCAGGCGCGACGTTTCCGAATCCGATTTACTCCAAGTGGTTTTCCGAGTACAGCGCGCAGCATCCCGGGGTCGAAATCAACTACCAGCCCATTGGTTCGGGCGGCGGCATTCGCCAGGTCACCGCGGGCACGGTGGACTTCGGCGCGACCGACGGCCCGATGACCAACGAGCAGATCACCGCCTCCAAGGTCAAGGTGCAACACATTCCCACCGTGCTGGGCGCGGTCGTGCCCATCTACAATCTGCCCGGTGTGAGCCAGGAGCTGCGCTTTTCGCCCGACGTGCTGGCCGACATCTACCTCGGCAAAATCGCGAACTGGAGCGACGCCCGCATTGGGAAGGACAACCCCGGCGTGAAGCTGCCGAATACCGAGATCATTGTTGTGCACCGCTCGGACGGCTCGGGGACCAGCTTTATCTTCACCGACTACCTGTCGAAGGTGAGCGCGGACTGGAAGAACAGCGTGGGCGCGGGTACCGCCGTGTCGTGGCCCAAGGGGCTGGGCGGCAAGGGCAATGAGGCCATCGCGGGGCTGGTCCGCCAGATGCCGGGTTCGATCGGCTACGTGGAGCTGATCTATGCGTTGCAAAACAAGATCGCCTATGGGCTGGTTCGCAATGCGTCGGGCCAGTTCGTCAAGGCCAGCATCGAGGGCGTGGCCGCCGCGGCCGCGGCGGTAAAGGTGATGCCGGCGGATTACCGGGTTTCCATCACCAACGAGATGGGGCCGACGGTTTACCCCATCTCGAGCTTTACCTGGCTGCTGATACCGACACAGGGGCAGGACCCGGCCAAGGCCAAGGTCCTGAAGGAGTTCCTGGTCTGGATGCTGGAGCATGGCGAAGGGGAAGCCGCGTCGCTGTTTTATGCGCCGCTGCCCGCACCGGTGGTCGCAAAGGTCCGCGCGACCGTTGCTCAGATGAAGTAGCGCCCGCAGGCGGGGAAGGCAGCCGGGGCACCTCCCTCGCTGCTTCCCCGCTGGCACGGCGTTGCCCGGCAAAGCTGTTAACCTCCTGTTCAAGAAAGTTCGATAGGGTGCATGCTGGTGGACAATCGATCACAGCGGATTCCGATGCCCAGGCTTTCGGAGCCTGCCATCCGCACCCCGGGCAGCGGCCCTGAGTCACTAAGTGCCGGACCGTCGCCGGTCCGGCACTTTCTGGCCGGTCGCGGCAGCTCCGCGGGAACTGATCGGGCGTTTCGCGGCGTGATGATTGTCTGCGCGATCTCCATCTTCGGCATCGTGGCTTTGATCGTGAGCGAACTGGTGCTGCGCTCCCGGCTTTCCATCGCGAAGTTTGGCTTCGGCTTTTTTGTTCATTCCGCCTGGGACCCCGTTTCCGGCGACTACGGGGCCCTTCCGTTTATTTACGGCACACTGGTCTCCTCCATGGTCGCGCTTGTTATCGCGATTCCCTTGGCGGTGGGCTTGGCGGTGTTTCTCACGGAAATGTCGCCGCGCTGGCTTCGTGCCCCACTGGCGTTCCTGACGGAGCTGCTGGCGGCCATCCCAAGCGTGGTGTACGGTCTTTGGGCGGTGTTTGTGCTGGTGCCGCTCCTGCGTGAGCATGTCAACCCTCTGCTGGGCAAAGCTCTTGGCTGGACGACCCTGTTTACCGGTCCCAACTACGGCATCGGCATGCTGGCCGCCGGTGTGATCCTGGCGATCATGATCCTGCCCATCATTTCCTCGCTCACGCGCGAGGTGATGATGGCGGTGCCGTACTCGCAGCGCGAAGCGGTGCTGGCCCTTGGGGCGACCCGCTGGGAGATGATCCGCATGGGGGTGCTGCGCAACGCGCGCATCGGCATCGTCGGCGCGGTCATTCTGGGCCTGGGCCGCGCGCTCGGGGAAACCATGGCGGTCACGATGGTGATCGGAAACCGGCCCGAGATCGCGAAATCACTGTTCGCGCCCGGCTATTCCATGGCTTCCGTGATCGCGAACGAGTTTTCTGAAGCCTCCGACGACCTGTACCTCAGCGCGCTCATCGAGATCGGCCTGGCACTCTTTGTGGTGACGATCGTCGTCAACGCCCTTGCCCGGTTGCTGGTGTGGGCTGTCACGCGCGGCGCGCCCGCGCGGGCCGTGTAGGGGGCGCGCGATGGACGACAGGCTCGTCATTCGGAAGGGCAATCGTGCTGCCCGCAGCGCTATGAATCACCTGGCGACCGCGCTGGCCGTGCTCAGCACCATCCTGGTCGTGGCACCGCTGGTTGCGATCTTTGTGTACCTGATCTACAAGGGTGCCAGTTCCCTGAACCTGGCGTTCTTCACCCAGATTCCCAAGCCGGTCGGCGAAAACGGTGGCGGCATGGCAAACGCCATTCTCGGCTCGGCCGTGATCCTGGGGCTGTCGAGCCTGATGGGCATTCCGGTCGGCATCGCCGCCGGCATTTTTTTGGCGGAGTTCGGCCGCGGCTCGCGTTTCGCCAATGTCGTCCGCTTCACCGCGGACGTGCTCAACGGCGTGCCGTCGATCGTGATGGGCATCGCGGTGTATTCGCTGATTGTGCTGCCGCAAAAGCACTTTTCTGCTTTTTCTGGCGGCGTCGCGCTCGGCATCATGA
>CAXTYP010000132.1:0-7130 GCA_964248435.1 uncultured Acidobacteriaceae bacterium
AGGATTACAACACGCCGCCGCTGGAGGGCCTCGACGGGGAGATCTACCAGTCGCACACCGTGCGTTACCACGCGGCCGTAACTGAACTCCTGTTGCACGGCTTCCCCGTCGGCGGCCACCTCGATCAGTTTTTTCCGCCTCTGCCGGCCGACAAGGTCGCCGTCGGTTTCCTCGAAAACTACGACCCGCCCGAGCTGGCCAGTCACGCCATGCGCTATCTGATGACGGGCAAAGCTCCCGCTTCCGAGGACGGCAACCTCACAGCGCCCGGCGGCTACCCGGGCCTGCTCGGGGCCATGCTGTGGACCATCGACGACGACCGCCTCAACAACTACGATTTTTCAAACCTGCTCGGGCCGCAGCTGCATGCCAGCCACTGACGCCTCCCTGCTGCGCCGGCTTGCAGGGGGCGCAGCTGCCCCGATCCGGGCATGGGACTCACCCTGTTCCCAAATGGAACGGAAGTAAGCGGCGCTGCTCTTTGTTCTGCGAGAAAACGCGCCCGGCTCTGGTATACAAGGCAAGCATGCGTCCATTTCGCACACTTCGGTGCTGGAGCTTCATCTTTCTTTGCTTGCCGTTGTTGTGCGCGGCACAAGCCCCCGCGCCCGTAGCCGCTGTAACGCCTGCACAAGCGGCGGCCCTGCCGTCCTCCGGCCAAAAGTTCGCGGACGAGCCTTTCGTGGTGCGGCAAGCCGGCGACCTTTGGAGCGCAAACGCCGACGGCACCGGTTTTCACGAGCAGACTTACTCCATCGCGATCCAGTCCGAGGCCGCCCTGCGCACGTTCAGCGTCATCGGCATTCCTTTCGCCAGCGCCTCTGAGCGGGTCGAGTTCCGCTACCTGCGCGTACGTCACGCGGACGGCACAACCACCGAAACGCCCCTCGATACTGCTCTCGAACAACCGGAACAGGTGACGCGCGAGGCCCCGCTCTACAGCGATCTCAAGCAAAAACAGTTGCCCGTCCGCGGCCTCCGCGTCGGCGATACGCTGGAGTGGCAGGTCCACATCGAGCGGTTCAAGCCGGAAGCGCCGGGCGAGTTCTGGGGGCAACAGTCCATCCTCGCCGGCGCGGTCGTGCTGGCGCAGACCGTGGAACTGCGTGTACCCGCGAGCCGGCCTGTCACCGTATGGACCAATCCTCGATCAGCGCTGACGGTGGCTTCGTCCGTGGAAGGGCAGCAGCGGGTTTACCGTTGGAAGACCTCGGCGCTCGACCCCACGACCGGACCGGAGGCCGAAGCCGCCGTAAAGAGCAAGACAAAAAAGGTGTTTACGGCCGAAGAGCAGGTCGACTCCTTCAAAGGCAAGTTGCCCGACATCGCCTGGACCAGCTTTGCCGACTGGGCCGCGGTCGGCAGCTGGTATCGCACGCTCGAAGCAGGACGCACGCAGCCGGACGAGGCGATCCGAAAGAAAATCGCCGAGCTGACGGCGGGCAAAGCGAGCCTTCAGGACAAGGTGCAGGCCGTTTACAGCTATGTTTCTTCCCAGGTGCATTACATCGGGGTCGACCTCGGCGTGGGCCGCTTCCAGCCCCATGGTGCCGGCGAAGTCCTGGAAAGTCAGTACGGCGACTGCAAGGATAAACACACGCTGCTGGCTGCCATGCTCTCAGTTCTCGGGCTTCATCCCGACGCGGTGCTGATCGGCAGCGGCCTGCGCTTCAACCCCGCCGTTCCTTCGCCTGCCTCCTTCAATCACCTCATCACGCACGTCGTCGTTGACGGCACCCCGGTCTGGCTCGACGCGACCGCGGGGGTTGCGCCGTACCGCATGCTCGTCGCCACCATCCGCGATCAGCAAGCGCTCGTAATCCCGGATGGTGGCCCGGCCACCATCGAGCAAACTCCGGCCGACCCTCCTTTTCCGACCTTTGAAACGATGACCGCTACTGGGGCGCTCGACAAGGAAGGGGTGTCGGAGTCGCACTTTACGTTGACCCTGCGCGGCGACGAAGAACTGCTCCTTCGCGCGATTCTTCAGCAAGTCACCCCGGCTCAGTACGACGAGTTCACGGGACGCGTCGTGGCCAACATGGGCTTCAGTGGGACGGTCAGTCATGCGCGTTTTCTTCATCTTGAAAGCTCGGCGGAACCCTTAACGCTGGAGTGGGACTACCACCGCGAAAAGGCCGGCGACGATTGGGCCAACCTGCGCACCTTGCCGCAGCTCATGATCGTCATGCTGCCGGCCGTGGACGAAAAAACGCCTCCCATGCAGGCCTTCAAGCTGTTTGGAGCACGTACCGTCACCAGCACCTCCGAACTGAAGCTGCCGCCGGGCTGGTCGGCCGAGCTGCCCGAGGCCATCCACGCCAAATCGGAGTTCGGCACCTATGACCTGACCTTTCGCTATGGAAATGGGACCCTCTATTCTGAGCGGCGCTGGACTCTCTTGAAGGAGGAGGTGCAGCAGGCCGAATGGAAGAAATACAAGGCCTGGACGGATGCTTTCTCCATGGGCAGCGAGCCCTTTGTCCAACTCCGTCAAGCCTCCCTTGACAAGCCGGCAGGCTCCACGCAAAAGCCTGGCGGCGGTTCTGACGAGGAATCCGCCCGGCTGCTCGCAGAGGCCTCGAAGGCCATGCAGGAAAATCGCATGGACGATGCGACCGCCCTGCTCGACAAGGTCAAAGCCAAGCACCCGCAGGCGCGGGGGCTTTGGGCCGGCTACGGGTCGATCGCCTTCAAACGCGGCAACCACCTGGATGCGATCGAGGACTACAACAAGGAGCTCGAGAGCTACCCGGACGAGGCACCGGTCAGTCTCGCCCTGAGCCGGCTTCAATGGATCACGGGCGATCGCGACGCGGCCATTGTCACCCTGCAGCGTTTTGTAGCCGCTGCTCCAGATAACCCCAATGCGGCTGCCAGTCTAATCGCGACTCTGCTCAAGGCGGGCAAAAACAAGGAAGCCGCCGCAGCCGCCGATGCGGCTTTGACGCGCCTCCCCGCGGCAGCTCGAACGGAGCCGCCCTTTCTGCTCGGGGCGGGAGAAGCCCATTTACGTGGCGGCGAGCCGGAAAAGGGGGCTGCGGAGCTGGACACGTTGCTTGGATCCACCACGGATCCACTAGTCATGAACAACGCAGCCTACCTGCTCGCCGATGCTAATCGGGACCTCCCGGCCGCGGACAGTGCGGAGCGCACAGCCCTTGCCAAGCTCGGCGAAGAAACTCGCAGTTGGACCCTTGACGAATCGCTTGGCACCCTGCGCGGCAAGAGCTCACTGCTGGCAGCCGCCTGGGACACCATGGGTTGGATCCTGTACCGCGAAGGCAAACTCGACGAGGCGGAAGCCTTTATCCACGCACGCTGGCTCTACAGCCCCGACACCGAGGTCGGCATGCACCTGGGCGATGTGCAGCTTGCGCGCGGGCGCAAAGCGGAAGCGCTCGAATCGTACCGGCTCGCGCTTGCCACCGTGCCGCGATTTAATGACCTTGGTGTTCGCAAAACCGGGAGTGACCGGAAGGTGACGGACCCGAAAGCGGCCGAACTCGAAGCGCGTATCGCCAAGCTGGGTGGACCAGCAAAGCCCGCCGACGATGGCACCGCGGCCCTGCACACGCTACACACGGTCACGCTCCCATTCACCGCCGGTCTCGCCGGTGCGGCACCTTACAAGCTGCTCATCTCCGCGAAAGGCGTACAAAGGGCCGAGCCCGCCGGTGCCGAGGAGGTCAAAGGCGGCGCGGCTCTTCTGCAACAAGCCACCATGCCGGCCTTGCTGCCGCCCGGCTCAGACGCACTGCTGGTCGAATCGGGCAAACTGACCTGCCTTGCCGGCCATTGCGAACTCGTCCTGACACCCTGAACAGCCTTTGTGCCCGAAGGGGAAATCCCAGAGCCCGGCTTTCCCCAACCCCATTATCCCAACGAGCCACCAAGGGTCTTCCATGAAGGTTCCGTCGCGAACTGTCCGGAGCTGCTGGTGAGGCTCGAATGCAACCGTTTCTATGAACCTAGGAGGCAGCGTGAACCTATGTTCCACCAGCAATAGTCGCCCAACCCGGAATGGGATTATCTGTGCGCAAGATGGAACAAAGGTGGTGGCAGCTGTTTATCGACTTGAACAGCATCCCTTCTCTGTCATCGCTCGGAGCGCTTCCACCATCAAGAACTCTAATTGACCGCAAGTCTTGAACAATCAGGTACCGCCCGTCCCTGGAATACATCACTTATGGGGCGAAACCGCCCGTGGGGGAAACAGACGCTCCCAAATCGCATGAAGTTAAGATGTGTTTCGCAGCTACATCCCCTGTGACCAGCCAGAAAGGAGCCCCAACCTTCGGTCCGGCGACTACAGGAGAGCAAGGGTCTTACCGTCGGGCGAGAGGTCGAACGATTGGATGATGGGATCGCTGACCAAGCCTGCCAGAGAAGAGCGATCGACTCTAGCTGAAGGCGCAAACGAGATGTTCGCCTGCGCCGGACTTAGATTTGGCTGAAGCATGATGAACGTTACCGCTAGACGTGTGTATAAGGTTAGTCTCATTGTCATCCTCAGCATCTGTGTGGGATACGCCAAAGCACGTTGTTGATGATGTGCTCGAAGAAGCTGACCAGATCGTCGAAAAGGGTTTGCCGAGTCGAAGTGAGCCGTTAGGAACGAACCAGTCTGGTCCATGTAAACACCCGGGCCGAACTTCGGTACGACGGCGTCCCGCGCTATCTCCAGGAAGCGGAACGTGCAACCCTGAACCCGGAACCTGCCGCTGCCATTGGTGGACCCGGCCACGGGATTGTTCACACCCGGCGGGAAGAAGTTGAAGTTATACGCTTCGTTGCGTCTCCCTTTGCAGCGCGGTTCCGCCGCTTGGCGCGGGTCTACGAGCGGCTCGAAACTACGCTCAAGGGCCTGTACCTGCTCGCCTTTCTCTCGCTCATGCTCCGTAACCTCGCCAAAACACACGCGTGAAGTCAAGAACGGGTTCTAGCGACGGTTTTTTAGTAAAGCCAGTTTAGCTTGCTGGCGCAGTCAGCTTATGTTGCACGGTGAGCAACGTAAATCCCCTTTATGCTTGTTTTGTTGAAGATCCTCGTTTTCGCATTGCAGGAAGCTTCAGGATGGCTCTATGCGGTGGCAGGAACACCGCTCCTCCTGAACACGGCAATCGACGACCCGCTTCCTCAGCGCGTGCGCATGACGAGTTTCAACGCTTCCAAGAAGCGACACGGAGGAATTCAATGGCAAGCGTCGCCGAGATCCTGGTGCAAACTCTTGCGTTATCTGGTGTAAAGCGTATCTATGGTTTGCCGGGAGACTCGCTGAACGGGGTCACAGACTCGATCAGAAAGCATCCCGAGCTTGAGTGGATTCATGTTCGGCATGAGGAGGCCGCGGCCTTTGCGGCCGGTGCGGATGCCCACCTGACTAATCGTCTCGCAGTGTGTGCCGGCAGCTGCGGGCCGGGGAACCTGCACTTCATCAATGGGCTTTATGACTGCCACCGCAGTCGTGTTCCCGTGCTTGCCATCGCGTCGCAGATCCCCAGCCAGGAGATAGGGACCACGTACTTCCAGGAAACTTCCCCGGAGCAGGTCTTCAAGGATTGCAGCCAATACTGCGGCGTGGTCAACGACCCGGAGCAGATGCCGCGCATTCTGGCCATTGCGATGCGAACGGCCATCGCCAAACGCGGCGTCGCTGTGATTGTGTTGTCCGGCAACATCTCCAGCAAATCGTGCCCGCACGCGGCCGCGCCCCTGGGCTTTCTCACGAACGACTCGAGCCTTCTGCCGCCGGAGAGCGATCTCCAGTCCGCGGCCTCGTTGCTCAACGATGCCAAGCGCGTGACCATCCTGGCAGGTGCGGGCTGCGAGGGCTCGCACGCAGAGCTGATGCAGATTGCCGACAAGCTGCAGGCGCCCATCGTGCACGCCTATCGCGGCAAGGAGTTTGTGGAATACGACAATCCGTACGACGTCGGCATGACGGGGCTGATCGGCTTTGCGTCGGGGTATCGCGCTATGATGCACTGCGATGCCTTGCTGGCGCTCGGCACGGACTTCCCCTACCCGCAGTTTTATCCGGAGAAGGCCAAAAAGGTTCAGGTGGACGTGCGGGGCGAGCAGATCGGGCGTCGCACGGTGGTCGACGTGGGCCTGATCGGGACAGTAAAGGAAACCGTTGCCGCGCTGCTGCCCCGGCTCGAAAAGAAAGACGGTGACCACCTGAAGCACAGCGTCAAACACTACCACGATTCACGCAAGGATCTGGATGAACTTGCTGTCGGCAAGCCCGGCAGCTCGCCATTGCACCCGGAGTATGTGGCGCGCGTTGTCGACGAGATGGCAGACGAAGACGCCGTCTTTACGGTCGATGTGGGTACACCGTGCATCTGGGCTGCGCGGTATCTGCGTTTCAACGGCAAGCGCCGCCTGATCGGCTCCTGGTCGCATGGTTCGATGGCCGGCGCGTTACCTCAAGCACTCGGCGCACAAGCGGCATTTCCAGCGCGGCAGGTCATCTCGCTCTCAGGAGACGGTGGACTCGCGATGGCGATGGGCGAGCTGCTCACGGCCGTGCAGAACAAGCTGCCGGTCAAGATCGTTCTCTTCAACAACGGTGCGCTCGCGTTTGTTGAGGTCGAGATGGTGTCCGCGGGCATTGTGCCGTTCGGCACGGAACTCAAGAACCCTGAGTTCAGCAAGGTAGCCGAGGCGTGCGGATTTCTGGGTGTCCGGGTCAGCAAGCCGGAGGAGCTGAAACCGGCGCTGCAGCAGGCTTTTCGGCATAACGGCCCGGCCCTGGTCGAGGTGATGGTCCACCGGCGCGAACTTTCGATACCGCCCACCATCACGGCGCAGCAGGTTGAAGGATTTGGGCTGTACATGGCCAAATGCGTGTTGAACGGACGAGGCGATGCGCTTGTGGACCTTGCCAAGACAAATCTGCTGGACCGCATTCTGCCTGGGTAACTGAAATGCTGGCGTTGAAGATCACCGCCAGCCCTGCTTAAAGAACGAAGGAAACTGCCATGCGAATCGGCTTGTTTATTCCGTGTTACATCGAGGCCTTCTACCCGGAGGTTGCCGTCGCCACACTGGAGTTACTGGAAAGCCTTTGGCCTGCCCGGTCTTTTGTACCAAGTGAAGAGTTAGTGTAGCGCGGTGAACGA
>CAXTYP010000133.1:0-7128 GCA_964248435.1 uncultured Acidobacteriaceae bacterium
CGCCGCGATCGTCAGCCCGGCCGCCTCGCAGATATTCTTCCCGCCGACACGCACCGCGCGCGCCTCCGCCCGCAGTCGCTGCCCCCTGCACTCCGGGCACTTCGCGTACCCGCGATACTTCGACAGCATCACCCGCACATGCAGCTTGTACTTCTTCGTTTCCATCAACGCGAAAAACGGGTGCACCCCCGTGTACGCACCGCCCCCGTTCAGCACCCATTCCTGCTGGTCCGGCGTCAGCTCGTACCAGCTCACGTCCGTCGGAATGCCATGCTGCCGGGCCGCGCGTTTCAGCTCGGTCGCGTACGTCGTGTACTTGGGCCGCGTCCACGGGTCCACCAGCCCCTCGTCGATCGACTTGTTCTTGTCTGGCAAAATCAGGTCCAGGTCGAAGTCAATGGTGTTGCCGAAGCCCTGGCAACGCGGGCACGCGCCAAACGGGTTGTTGAACGAAAACAGCCGAGGCTCCGGCTCCGCATACACGCGGTGGCAGCTTTTGCACTCAAACGCGAGCGAGAACCGCAGTCGTTCTGGGACCGAAGGAACGCCGGGCAGTGTTTCGACCAGGGTCGTAGCTCCCCCGGTATTTGGGGCGCCCCCGGGCCGCCGCACGACCTCAAACAGGATCTCCCCGGTCTCGCGATAGCCGATCTCGGCCGCATCCACGATGCGCGCGCGCGCCTCCGCCGACACCGCGATGCGATCGACCAGCACAAACACGGGCAGCGCGAAATCGATCTGCAACAACGACTCCGGCTGCGAAAACTCGTAAATCGTTCCGCCCTGGTACAAGCGATTGAAGCCGCGCCCGCGCAGGTCCATCAACCGGTCGCGCAGGCCCGGGGTCAGCTCGCCCGGCTTGGCGGCGCTCTCCGCCGCGGCCTTTTTCGCGGCGGCCTTTTTGAGCGCCACCTGCGAACGCGAGCGCTTTTCAAGCATCGGCGAAACCGGCTCGACCGTTGGTGCGGCTTCGGCCTTCGCGACCACAGGGAACAGCGCATGGAGCCGCGTCCCTTCGCCCAGCGCCAGTACCGCGTCCGCAATCTCGTCCACCGAGTCGCGCTTCACCACTGCGTCGCACACCACGCAGTGCACGGTGCCGCAGCGCGCATACAGCAGGCGCATGTAATCGTAGATTTCAGTTGCGGTGGCAACGGTCGAGCGCGGGTTGCGGGTCGTGTTTTTCTGCTTGATCGCAATCGCCGGGGCCAGGCCGTCGATCAGGTCTGCGTCCGGCTTTTCGATCCGCTCCAGGAACTGCCGCGCGTACGCCGACAGCGATTCCACATAGCGGCGCTGCCCTTCGGCGTAGATTGTGTCGAACGCGAGCGAGCTTTTCCCCGAGCCCGAAACCCCGGTCACCACCGTGAGCAGGCCGTGCGGAATTGTGCAGTCGATGTTCTTAAGGTTGTGAACCCGCACGCCGCGGAGTGTGATCTGGTCGGTCAAACGCGCCCTCTCGGCAGGCCGGCCCGCTGTGTCCCGCGGGAAGCCCTTGCCAAACCTTCATTATAAAGACCGCGCCCGGCGAGGAGAGGCTAGCGTTGTTGCGGCGTGAACAGCGCGCCGAAAAACAGCAGGATGCCGCCGATCACAATCGCGGAGTCCGCGACGTTGAAGTCGGGCCAGTGATAGTGCACGATCGTGACCTCCAGAAAATCCGTCACCATCTTGTACTGAATGCGGTCCCACGCATTGCCCACCGCGCCGCCCAGCACCAGCGCCAGGCCCAGGCCGGTCCACGAAAAACGCCGCCCCATCCGGAAAAGCAGCACGAGGATGATGGCTACCGCGAGGAGCGAAAAGCCGGTCAGCGCCCAGCGCGTCGGGTTGGCCGGGGCGTCGTTGAACAGCGAAAAGGCCGCCCCCTCGTTCAACACATGCGACAGCCGAAACACATGCGGGATCACCGGGATGTTTTCGCCCTCGGGGATGTGTTTCTGCACCCACAGCTTCGATAAACGGTCGAGCGCGACCACTACGAGCGAGATCAGGAGAAACAAGGGCCGCCAATCCAGTTTTCGTTTCCTGCTGGACCGTTTGCGGTACGCATACTGAACCGGAAATGACGCCATCAGTGCGCACCTGCTCGTTCACCGGTCTCGCGCGAGTAACCCATGGTTTCGAGCGCGTCGGCGCACCGCCCGCATACATCGGCCCAAGGTCCGTAAGTGGCTGTATCGATGCGGTAGTTCCAGCAGCGCCCGCACTTTGTGCCTTCAGCGCGGACCACATCAATGATGTAGCGGAACCACTCTACCTCTTCATTGGCTAGAACTGCCGGACTGTGTGATTCCATCCACTTTTGCGACCTTGGGTGCTTTGCTAACTGTTCTTGCCCTTGTTCCCGGATATCAACTTGCGAAACGTTAAGCAGTTCCTTCAGAAAAAGTTCTCCTTGTGTCAATCGCTCGCAAGTTCTGGGGGAAGCATTGAGGATTACTTTAGCCTCGAGAGACTTACCTATTTCCTTGCTAGCGCGCAGTATCTCGAGCTCTTTGAAGGTTTTCTCGCGTATCTCAGCAATCAAATTACCATGAAAGTTCAACCGACTTAGCTGATCCGAAGAAATCAGCTCCTCGGGTTTCAGGAACTGCGACAAATGCACGCTATTCTCCCGCCCAGCAACTACCGGTAAGTACCCCCAAACCTCATCTGCCGTAAAACTCAGCACAGGGGCTATCAAACGCACCAACGCTTCCGCAACTCGCCACAAAGCCGTCTGCGCCGATCGTCGCGCCACGCTCGACGGTGCCAGCGTGTACATCCGGTCTTTCAGCACATCGAGATACAACGAACTCAGGTCCACGATGCAGAACTCGTTTACCGCGTGATACACGCGATGAAATTCCATCTCGTCATACCACTTCGTGACCTTCTCGACTAACTCGCGCGTACGGGCCAGCATGTACCGGTCGAGCGGCAGCAACTCGTCATCGCTGACCGCATGCTCCGCCGGCACAAATCCGGCCAGGTTGCCAAGTAGAAACCGAAACGTATTCCGTAACTTGCGGTAGTTATCCGCCACCCGGCTCATCAGGTTCTCGCTCGCCGCCACATCCTCGCGAAAATCAACCGACGCCACCCACAAACGTACGATCTCCGCACCCATCCGGTTCGACACGTCGACCGGATCGACCCCGTTGCCGAGTGACTTCGACATCGCCCGGCCCTGCTCATCGAGCGTCCAGCCGCTGGTTGCGACCTTGCGGTAAGGCGACTCGCCGTCGTTACGCGTGCCCACCGCGGTCAGCAGGGACGTGTGAAACCAGCCCCGGTACTGGTCGCCGCCCTCGAAGTACAGGTCCGCCGGAACACCCAGCGCCGGGTCCTCGGCCAGCACCGCGCGCCAGCTTGAGCCCGAGTCGAACCACACATCGAGAATGTCCCGCTCTTTTTCGAACCGCCCGACCGCGCCGCAACGCGGGCAGGCCCGGTCCGCCCCCAGCAGCTGTTCGACAGAGTGCTGGTGCCACGCGCTCGCGCCCCCCTGCTTGAAAAGCTCCACCACATGCCGGTTCACCGCGCGATCCTTCAAAGGTTCATGGCAGGCACCGCACAGAAAAATCGCGATCGGCACCCCCCACACCCGCTGGCGCGAGATGCACCAGTCCGGCCGCGTCGCGACCATGTTCGCAATCCGCTCCTGCCCCCATTTCGGGTCCCACTCGATGTTGTCGCGGATCTGCGCAAGCGCCCGTTCGCGGAACGTTTGGTCGCCCTCGTCCGTTCGATCGTCATCGAAATGTTCGACGCTTGTCGAAGAGTATGGCATCGCCGTTTCCATGCCGATGAACCACTGCTCAGTCGCTCGAAAGATGACTGGGCGGTGGCAGCGCCAACAGTGCGGGTAGGAGTGGTAGATATCGGCCTGGCCCAGCAGCGCCCCGCGCTCGCGCAGGTGCTCGATGATGTCCGGGTTGGCCTGGAAGACGGTCTTGCCCTCCCAGGTCGCGACCCCATTGCGCAGCCGTCCGGCGTTATCGACGTTGCACTCGGCGCCCAGGCCGTAGCGTTTTCCGGTTACGAAATCGTCGGCCCCGTGCGCGGGCGCGGTGTGGACGGCACCCGTGCCCTGCTCGGTCGTGACGTAGTCGGCCAGAACGCCCAGGATCGACCGGTCGAGAAAGGGGTGTTGGAACGTTGCACGCTCCAGCACGGCACCGGGAAAGCGCGCCAGCTCCGTTGTTTCGCCGAGCCCGCAGGCCTCGCGAACGCTCGGGAGCAGCGCGGCGGCCGCCAGGTACACATCGCCGGACGCGGTTTCGACGGCAACGTACTCGAACTCGGGATGAAACGCGATGGCGACCGAGGCCGGCAGGGTCCACGGCGTGGTTGTCCAGATAATCGCCCAAACGTCGCGCCCGGCGAGCGCGGGCGCGAGCGCGGCGGCCGGGCTGGTGAGCTGGTAACGCACGTACACGCTGGGCGAGGTGTGCATTTCGTACTCGATCTCGGCGTCGGCCAGCGCAGTGCGGTCATGGAGGCACCAGTACACCGGCTTCAGGCCCTTGTAGACGAAGCCGCGCTCAAAAAAGCGGTAAAAGGTCGCAAGCGTCGCGGCCTCGTACCCGGGCGACATGGTGAGGTAAGGCTTGTCCCACTCGCCGAACACGCCCAGCCGCTGAAACTGGCTGCTTTGGAGATCGACATACTTTTGAGCGTAGTTTCGGCAGGCTTCGAGGAACTCTTCGGCCGGCATTTCGTGCTTTTTGCGGCCGAGCTGCTCGTCCACCTTGATCTCGATCGGCAGGCCGTGGCAGTCCCAGCCCGGCACATACGGAGCGTCGTAGCCGGCCATGGTTTTCGACTTCACTACAAAATCTTTCAGGCACTTGTTCAGCGCATGGCCCAGGTGGATGGGGCCGTTCGCATAGGGCGGGCCGTCGTGGAGGATGTATCTGGGCGCGCCGCGACGGGCTTCCCGGATCTGCCCGTACAGGCCCGACTCGGCCCACTGCCGGAGGCGAAGCGGCTCATTCACCGGCAAGTTCGCCTTCATGGGAAAGGTGGTTTCCGGCAGGGTGAGGGTCTTTTTCAGGTCGGGTACGGGCCGGGCCGGGGTGCCGGGGCCGTCGGAATGGCTTTCAGTCATGAATCCTCAAATGGGGGCCAGGGCGCAGGTTGCGGACCGTGATGCAGTGGGTTACTGTACCGATTCTATGAAATGGATACGAAAGTAGATTGTAACGTTCGGTAACTTCCGGACCCCCAGGCTCGTCTGATGGAGATGCGCGTGGATACCGAACGCGCGATAATAGTAAGGAAGAGCCCGGAAACCTTCATCAGCGGATAAAGAAAACGAATGAGCAACCAGGTTTTGACTCCCCCTGAAGAGATGGCCGAACAGCAGGAAGCGCGCCGGCTGGACCACACCCAGCTGCTGCCCATAGGCGCAGAGGGCAGCATCTGGGAGTCGCTCGTCGGCAATGTCCGCGATGTGTTTCGCCCGCAAAAGCTGCCGCCGCTCGAGCTCACCTCGCAGCCCGTTGCAGTCCGCGACCCTTTCGCCGACAAGCGCTCGCCGCTGTCGAGCGGTCTTGCGATCCTGTTTTACGTCCTGCTGGTGCTTGCGCTCATCTTCTGGCCGAAGAGCAAGCCGGTCGAGGTGAAGCAGGCGGTGGTCACGCCGCTCGACATTTCGCCGTTTCTGCCCAAGGCACCGGCCGTGCGACCTGCCGGGGGCGGCGGTGGCGGCGGCAACCATGAGATTGTGCCGCCGACCAAGGGCAAGCTACCCAAGTTCGAAAAGGACCCGATCACACCGCCGCAGGTGTTGCTGGTCGACCACCCGAAGCTCGCAGTGCCGGCGGCCATCAAGATGCCGGACATGAAGATGCCGGATGCGAATCTGCCGAATATCGGCATTCCGCAGGCACCGAACGCGACCCTGTCGGCCGGCAACGGCGGCGGCTCGGGTATCGGGACCGGCCATGGCGGCGGGCTGGGCATCGGCAGCGGCAATGGGCTGGGGCCGGGCTCCGAGGGCGGCACTGGCGGTGGTGTTTACCATCCCGGCGGCGGGGTTTCATCGCCGAAGGTGATTTCGGCCGTCGACCCGGAGTTTTCCGACGAAGCGCGCCGGCAGAAGTACCAGGGCGTGGTGGTGCTGTCCTTGATCGTGGACGCGCAGGGAAATCCGCAACGCATCCGTGTGATTCGCCCGCTGGGGATGGGGCTGGATGAGAAGGCGATCGAAGCGGTCAAGCAGTACAAGTTCCGGCCCGCCCAGTTGAACGGCAAGCCGGTCCCCGTTGAGATCAACATCGAGGTCAACTTCCAGCTGTTCTAGGTCGGCTGGTTAGAGCCGTGCCGAGATGGTGATGCTTGATGGAGCAGAAACCTTGCGGGCGCGCCCGTGTCCAGGATTGGTGACCCACTCTGCCTGAACGATGCCGTACTTGCCGAGAGCTGCCACATCGCGGCTGACTGCTCTTGGATCGCGGCCTAAAACAGCTGCGATGTCGCTGATGAAGCCCGGTTTTTGTCGCACGTTCTGAAGCAGGCTCAGCCGGCTGGGCGTCAATAGCCGGGCCATCTCCCCTGCGTCCTCAAACGTGAGGCCGGTCGATGCGGCTAAAGGACGATTGTGGTCTGCGAGTCGCGCGCGCGTACGCGCTCTTTTGGACGAGCCTTCCAAGCCGTCTGTGTGAACTGTTTTCGTCATAGAGATGTTTTCCTCCTCAGCTCATGAATTTCCGCAAGAAACCGGTCGAGCAGCGCTGTGTGCGAGGTCGGTGTGATGGGGGCGACCGATCCGGCAAAGTGCCGATGAGCCTGCCCGTGAGCAGTGTCATAACCGAGCACTCACCCGTTGTCTCTCGGGAAAAGATGGTGGTTGATAAAAGTCAGGTTATAGCGAACTACGTTGCCGTCCCTATCTGTCCAGACTTCTTCGCGCACCTCGCCCGGACCTGCGACACAGCGGATCAGTGCAGATTCGTCGGTGCACTTTGTCAGCCCGCGAGCCTCCCGGCGCTTCGCCGCCATAGCTGTAAACTATCACAGAACGGACATCTAAGATCCGCCCTGTACTGATCTACAGCAAACAGTTGCAAACCTGCTTTGTGAGCAGCTTGTCCACCGTGATGGGCAGCTCGCGCAGGCGGATGCCGGTGGCGTGGTGAA
>CAXTYP010000134.1:0-7103 GCA_964248435.1 uncultured Acidobacteriaceae bacterium
CAGCAACGGAGCGGCAAAGAGCAGTGCTGGCCCGAGGGCACGGATTCGGGCGGCAGCGACCACGAGGATGCCGACCTGGAACACTCCCCGCGATAGGACGTACAAGCGAAGTCCGACCGAAAAAACCAGATTGGTAGCGATGCCGGCCAGCAGGATGCCGGCAATCCCAAGCTCCCGCACCAGTGCGACGCCGAGCGTGATGTACAGCGCCGACTCGTACAGGGGAAAGGTGTAGCCGACCTCGAACGCCCCGCTCGCGTTGACCCAGATGTCGTCCCCGGTCCGCGCAAGGTTGAGTAGCAGCAGTCCTGCGAGCAGCGCTGGAATGGCGCCGGTGAGCGGATGCGTGTGGAAGATAATCTGAACAAGGTTTCGCGCCGTGGCAAGGAACAGGATACCGCATGCCGCCGCCGCGAAAAGGAAAAGGCGACTGGTGACACCGTAGAACCGTATGCGCTGCGCCGGTTTCATGCCCATCTGCTCGCGCGCTACCTTGGTCGTCATCGCAGTGGTGCAGGCGGTGAACAGCCCAATCAGTCCAGCCGCGATGTATTGATACTGGGCATAAGCACCTACCGCCGAAAGCGAGGCGGCAAGCGACAGGATGATGAAGTCGGACTGGTAATAAACCAGGCCCCCGATACGGTGCATCACCACAAACTTAGCCTTGTTCCGAATGTCTCGGGCAGCTTGTTCGAGCGACCCAGGGCTTACACCTGGCATGAGCCGCTGGAACCGGGTGCGAAGCACCAGCAGCTCAAGCAAAGACACACAAGGGAAAGTCAGAAGCAGCGCCAGGTAGTGATGTGTGGCCCGGGCAGCAGAAAGGCCCACAGCCGTTTTGACCAGAAATCCCGTGCCCAGCACCAGGTTGGATTCGAAGATCCGGTCAGCCGCGTTGAGATAGGACTGGTAGGGCAGCGCCAGCAACGTAATCAGCGAGGAAGCGGCTGCGAACAGAAAAGCCGCCAGCACAACCGCGTATGGAAGCTGGTGCCGCAGTCGCAAACCATACAAGGCGAGAACCATCACGGCAACCGGCGCGGCCACGATCACGATGCGGTGCACTGCGCTGCGCAGGGCCGCCACAAGAGCCGCGGTGCGGGCGTGATCGCCCCGATGAACCGGCTCAAACAGCAATGACAAGGTAGCGGCGGCAAGACCGAATTCTGCAATCAGCACGTAATAGGTGACCTGGTTCAGCAGTACGTTCAGCCCGGAATAACTGGGGCCAAACCAATGCTCAACAAAGCGCAGTTGCAGGATGACGGCCGCGGCGCGCGCCAGGAACAGGTACAGGCTGGAAAGCAGGTTAAGCATGGGCCTGTCTTGACCCACGACGAAACAGGCCGCGAATGCGCGCCAGCTGTTCCCGCACCGGGTCGTCCTTGGCCGCGGTCGAGACCAGATCCCGGGCAATGACCAACATGCATCCCACAAGCAGGCCGAGCACGGTGAACGCGAGTATCAGCAGGGCCCGGGGTGGTCCCGACTTGCGGTCCGGCGGCTCGGCGACATCCACCACCTGGACTTGCGGACTGGAGCGGGCTTCATCCATCCGGGCGGCAGCATACTGGCGTGCCAGCAGCTCCAACAAACTCTCGTGGTACTTCACCTCGCGCAGCTTGCGTACATACGTCAGACCGAGCGAGGGTAAGGAGCCAGTCGCCAGGTCAGAGCCGGCTTCCCCATCTACGGCAGGCCTTTGCAACTGGCGAAGCTGCGCTTGCAGGGCGTCCTCCTCCGAGCGCACCCGCTGGTACTCCGGGTTAGCGCTGGTTTGACTGTTGCTCAGCGCGTGCAGGGCGACATCGTGGCTCGTGATCTGCGCCCGTACCTGCGCAATCCTTTGCAGCAGGATCTGCGATTGCCCGCTGAGTTGTACCACGCCGGTGCCTTCCTGCGTTTTTTTGAGATCCACTTCGGCGTCGGCAAGGGCGTCCTTTTCCTGCGTCAACTGCTCTTCGTAAAAAGCGCGACGGCGGGAGGCTCCGGACATGGCGAGTAAAGCGTCCTGCCGGTTTAAGCCGGCAACGTAGGCGTTGGCAAGGTCGGCGGCGCGATTCCGATCCTTGTCCGTCACCGAAACGGCAATGAAGCCTTCTTTTTCCGCCAGGAGGTCGGTGTGGGAAGCGAGCACTTTGCGAGCCTTGGAAGGATACCTGGCGTGGTACACCGACATAAGGTGGAAATCGGTGATCAACTTATCCGCGACACTGCGGCTTTTCAGCAAGCCAATGTAAATTTCAGCGGGATTTTTGAGTCCAAGGGCCGAGCCCAGCCCGCCACCTGAACTGCTCCCACCCAGCCCCGCCAAACTTCCCAGCGACCCGGCCACCAGGCTCGCCGTCGAGGGTTCTGACTGTGGGGGCAGCACGCGAGCCGTTGCGGTGTACTCGGTTGGCAACAAAACAGCGAGCACAACACCAACGGTCGCGCCAAGAGCCGTCCACAGCAAAATGCGCCGCCAGTTAGACAGGATGCTGTAGGCGATCTCAAGAAATGCTAGCGGTTGTTTCCCCATCGAACTGTGCACCCGGTTGTTGGTTAGCGAATGACGTTGATGGCAGCCGCGCCCAGTGCAAACTGGCCAAAAACCTGGGACCAGTCTGTCAATCCGCGTAAAAGTGTGGACTTGTTGATGTTATCCGGCACGACGAGCGTGTCTCCAGGATGCATCGCGACCCGGGTGAAGTTGTTTTCCCAAATCGTATTCACCGACGTGGTCCGGCTCACCACCGATCCATCGGCTCGTATCAGAAAGGCATGACGTTTGTCGCCGTCTCGATTGACGCCGCCTGCCTCATGCAGGTAATCGCCAAGCAGGCGATTGCGGGTGTACAAGAACGAGTTCTGGTCGTACACGGCCCCCACCACGTTGACACTGGAAGGCCTGGACGGAACCACAAATCGATCGCCGTCCTCGAGAGCCATATCAGGCAGAGCCTCGGCATCAACAGCGCCCGGCGGAATCCGCAAAACAATGCGCCCGGTGGCTCGCAGCTTACGCAAGCTCGTGACCAGCGATTGCTGACTCTGTGTACTGTTTCCAGCTGCCGCGGCTTCGCTCGCGTTGACAACCGAAGCCGCGCGACTGGCACCTTCGACCTCGATCTGCCGTTGCAGACTGTTGGCAAACTCCTCCAATTGTTGTTGCTGCTGTTCGCGTGTGGAGACTCGGGTAAAAACAGAGCCGTACAGGTAGCCGGCCGCCGTTGTTCCCCCAACGCGCTTCACCAGCTGCCGCAGGGTTTCACCGGGGTGTACCTGGTACTCGCCGGACGCGTTGAACTCGCCTTCCAGGCGTACAAACTTGACCTGCTGCTCCTGGGCTACATGAATATCCGCTTTTGAAAAAACGGTGATCGTATCGCCAGGCTGCAGTTGCAGATTTTGCTCCTCATTGCCGTGCAGAACAACCGCGCCCAGGTTAAATGCCAAGATGTTGGTGGTCAGATCCTGTGCGTTCAACCGCTCGATGGCGGCATAAGCCCAGTCAATATCAGCCGCACTGCGCTCCACGGCGTTTTTGCGAGGAAACTGCCCGGACTGCTGAAGGCTTTCGCCCACAGCACCGGTGCCGGCCCGCGTCCCGTTTTCCTGGCGCGCCTTTTGGTCCCTCTCGCTTGCACCGTCGAACTGGGTACTCACATCTCCGCGATCCGGAAGTGGGTCTCCAGGCTGCCGGTCAGAGCCATAAACAAGCTCCCTGTTACTTACACTTCCACCCTGCTCACCCGAGGAATCCGGCGTGGAAGATAGCTCACCTTCTGTGCGGGCCTGCTGCCCGGAGTGTGAACCGGAATACCTATCAGCGCCGCTGCCATTCCGTTCACGCGAACTGCCCTGCGCGAGGCCGCTGCCCCACTGCTCGCGGCTTTGTCTTCCTTGGAGATCATCCCTGTCCAGCGGAGAATAGATCTCCGGGCCGAACGAGCCTTGGGCGCTTTTGTTGCGCCAATAATCGCGTGTCAGCAGGGCGTCCCGTTCCGGGATGAGGTCCCGAACCCGCATACCGGGATACCAGGGGTAGCGGCCCGGATTGGCAACATTGCCGCGCAATGTCACCGTTTTTTCAAATCGCGGGATAAGGGAACGTACGTGAAGCAGGTCACCGCCGTGCAGTTCGGTCGCCATGCCCGCCGCGTCAAGCTTGATGTCCAGGGCTTCCCGCGCTGTGCGGTCCTCAATGCGCTCAATGGAAGCGTTATCGACCGCAGCGGTTTCAGACAAACCGCCGGCGAGCGCGATCCCCTGGCTTACAGTAGCTCCCTTGGAACGCTGAGCCGCAGCCAACTCGTAAATACCCGGCATATGGACGCCGCCTGCAATGGCGATCTGAGGTCCTACGGGTGCGAAGTAGATGACGTCACCTGACTGCAGCGCCGCGTCCCTGGTTGTGTCTCCATTCATCAGCAGATCGTACAAATCGAGGGTCGTAAGGACCCGCCCACCGCGCTTGAGCTCGATGTCGCGCAGGGAGCCTTCCGGTCCCGGGCCACCGGAGGCGAAAACAGCATTGACCATCGTGGACAGGGAGCTGATCGTATAGGAGCCCGGCCGTCGAGCATAGCCGACCACGAACACCTGAATGGAGCGCAACTGTCCAAGATTCACGTTTAGGTCGAAGTTGCGGTAAAGGCGACCTATCGCGGCGCGCAGCACAGACTCGAGCTTGCCGTACGGCAGACCGGTTACCTGCACCTGGCCTACACGGGGAATATAGATAGCCCCGCCCCGGTCCACCGTCAATCTCGCATTCAGGGTGAGCTGCCCCCAAACGCGAAGCAGTACCTCATCGCCGGGTCCCACGGTGTAATCGGGGGTGACTGGTACCTGGTCGACTGGTGCAAAGGTGCTGGGCTGCGCAGTCTGAAACAGGCTCGCTCCGTAAACTGGCAACAGCTGCTGCGTAGACGCGCGTATCAATTTCTGGAATTCGGTCAGCGGCTCCAGGGACCCGCGGTTGATTGTGGCCCGCGCTCCATCGCCCTGCCGCGAGAACGAGCCCGAGGGTCGATCGACGTAAAGGCGCTCCGTATCGCTGTAGGTTTGAGGCTGCGATGCTCCAGGCGGAATTTGACCGGCTATGCCGCCTTCGGGTGGAGAAACTTGCCGGCAGGCAGCCATGTCAGCGTTTGCCTCATCGGAACAATCAACAGAAGACTGCTGTGTGAAGATCCCCGGTGGCGCCGTTTGCGGCTCGCACTTCATTGCACTTAGACCGAAGCCGACCAACGCGCACGCAAGAAGCATCTTCAGCTGTTTTCTTCCCCATCCACCCCTCATCGACTCGCGTCCGCTCCCTGCGTCCCGCCTCAAGCGTCATCGCTCGCTAACTATCCTAGCTGATTACCTAAGTTTGACGACGCAAATTACCGTTTGTTGTTCAAAAGAATGGTTCCATGGCTGGGGAAAAGGGTGACTTGCACCGTTGCGCTCACATCGTTCTGCTTCCCGGTCGCGAGCACGGGTACCGACCATACCTCGCCCTGAACGTTGGCCCGTAGTTCCACATTTGCCCGTAGCCGGAGCATCGTACTCAGGCCAAATACGTTCTCCGTCGTACCTCCAGTGATAAAGTCCTTGGCTGCCTTGGCGTTTCGATACTCCAGTTGTACGTTCTGTTGCGGACGGAGCCACCAGGTCAACCAGGCCTGGCCACCTTTCCCTTCGCGACCTACCCAGTCGCCAAAGATGTTTCCCTTGTTGGTGTACACCTGGCGATACTGCCCTTCCCAGTAGATATACTTGCCGCCGTCGCTACGCGAGGTGGGCGGATCTGTCAGCGCACCCTCCACACGCAACGTGAGCTGAGAAGCCCCAGGCAGGTGCGAGAGAAAGAGGCCGGGGCGAACCGCTGCATGGCGGGGCGCGTCCACCGGCGATGTATCGTCATGCACGATTGAGTCCGTGTACAGTGTCGCCCAGTCGCGCACAAAGGGGAGCCGGTAGGAAAAGTCGAAGCTGGAATGCCGGGCTCCCGGGTCGAGGCGGGAGTTCTTTTCAGCCGGCGAAACATTGCTGAATCCGGTGAACGACCGCCAGAACGAGCCGAAAGTCAGAGGCACATGACCTCCGCCGGCAAACACAGCCACACGGGAAAAACCGAACTCCAGGTTGGAGGTGGGCTTAAAAGCGATTTTTTGCGCCTGGACCCACGGGTTATGTGGAAAGGTCTGCCCGCGGAGGCTGCCGAAAAGCGCTTCGTAGCGAAATGGTCCCAAGATGCGGGACAGCCCGGGAATGAACAGGGCGTTCACCCGGTTGATGCGAAGAGCATAGATTGGTTCGGCATTGTTGCTCCATGCCATCGCGCCGCCGTTTGCCGGTCCCCACCAGTCCTCACCCTTACCAACCGAGATTTCGTGGCCCACGAGCCGTACGGATGCATTCGCTTCTATCAAGCGAAAGGCGTTTGTTTGCTTAACGGCGCCGCCCTGGGCTGGAACCTCGTCGGCGTCCGTTATCGCCTGGAGCGCAGGGGTCGGGTATGCGGCGCGTCCCGGAGCATGCTGATACTCACCCCGCACCTGGAGTGAAAAGCGGCCCTCCCCGGCGTGCGCCAAAAAGCCGTCGTCGCTATTCACGCCTTCCCCATAAGGCCTGCCTTCATCGTTCACGATCGTCTGGCCGAAATGGTACGAGTCGCTTAAAGGCGCTCCTCCGATCCCCCGCACAAGAACGGAAAGCCGGTCCACGGTTGTGAACGGCGGGCGCCGATTGTTTGCTCGTTCCGCGATTTCTGGCGCAAACGCCTTTGTGAGCTGGCGAACAATGGCTTCGGCCGCCACATTGGCTTGGCTGGTACCGCCTTCACTGCGCACGTGTTCGTCAGCCTGCCGCACCATTTGAACAAAGCTGTCTCGAGTCCACGGCCGCAAACCCAGGTAGGCATCGCCGACGTAGCCCATAGCAATGAGGCGTTCCATCGCCAGGTATTCCCAACTGTCGAGTGGCAGAAACGTCGACCCGAGAGACGCTGCGAATGAGGAAAGAGGCAGGGCCGAAAGCTGCTCCTCCTCAACAGCCGAACGAGCGAGCGCGACGGTGGGAGCACCCAGGAAACACCAGGTCAGCAGAAGCAGTAACAGTTTTTGGAA
>CAXTYP010000135.1:0-7091 GCA_964248435.1 uncultured Acidobacteriaceae bacterium
CCGCTGGCGGCAGTTGCGCCTGCCCGCCACCCGCCCCGCCGCGGTGGCTGGGCTGCTCTGGCCCTTGTGCCTCGCGCTCATCGGCCTTGTGCTCCTGGACTATCGCGAATCCTGATACCTTCTTTCAAAGTGACGGCCCGGAACCGCCGCACCCCACTTCGCGTACCAGGCCCTGCGTATCCATATTGCGTACCCTGCTTGAAAGGCTGACCCATGCTTCGCTTTGTTTCCCCTCTGGTCCTTGCTGCCGCCGCCCTGCCCTGCGCCGTGTTTGCCCAGCGTCTTCCTCCCGGGGCCACTCCGCAGCACTACACACTCGCGCTCACGCCTAGCCTCAAGGACGCCACCTTTACCGGCGACGAAAGCATTGACGTCCTGCTGGCCGCCCCTTCGGCCACCGTTACGCTGAATGCTGTTGAGATCACCTTTGCGTCGGTCACGGCCGAGGCGGGCGGCGTCAGCCAAACCGCGCAGGTTTCCTTTGACAAGGAAAAAGAGCAGGCCACTTTTACCTTCCCGCAGGTGCTGCCCGCTGGCCCGGTCCGTCTTCATATCCGTTACTCCGGCATCCTGAACGGGCAGCTTCGCGGCTTTTACCTGTCAAAAACAGCCACGCGCAATTACGCGGTCACCCAGTTCGAGCCGACCGATGCCCGGCGCGCGTTTCCGTCCTTTGACGAGCCCGCCCTGAAGGCCACTTTTGACGTAAGCCTGACCGTGGACACGGGCGACACCGCCATCTCCAACACCAACTCGATCTCGGACCAGCCGGCCGGCGCGGGCAAGCACACGCTTCGCTTCGCGACCACGCCCCGGATGTCCACCTACCTGGTCGTCTTTTTGGTCGGCGACTTCCAGTGCACGAGCGGCGAGTCCGACGGCATCCCGATTCGCGCCTGCGCTACCCCCGGCAAGGTCGCGCTGACGCCCTATGCCGTCAAGGCCGCCGAGTTCGTGCTGCATTATTACGACACCTACTTCGGCATCAAGTACCCCATGCCCAAGCTCGACATGATCGGCATCCCCGACTTCGAAGCCGGTGCCATGGAGAACTTCGGCGCGATTACCTACCGCGAAACCGCCCTGTTGCTCGACGAACAGCATGCATCGATCGAGGCCCGGGAGGAGGTCGCCGAGGTGGTCGCCCACGAAATGGCGCACCAGTGGTTCGGCGACATGGTCACCATGCAGTGGTGGAACAACCTGTGGCTCAACGAAGGTTTCGCGACCTGGATGCAAACCAAGCCGGTGGCCGCGTGGCACCCTGAGTGGCACATCCCCGAACAAGAAGCGGCGGAGCTGAACGCAACCCTGAACCTGGATGCCCAGGGCATCACCCGCGCCATTCGCGCCGAAGCCAACACCCCCGACCAGATCAACGAGATGTTCGACGGCATTACCTACCAGAAGGGCGGCGCGATTCTGGGCATGGTCGAAAGCTACCTGGGCAAGGAACAGTTCCGCAAAGGCGTCCACAACTATCTCGAGGCTCACCTGTTTGCCAATGCCACAGCGGAAGACTTTTGGAACGCGCAAACCGCGGCCAGTGGCAAGCCGATCGACAGGATCATGGAAAGCTTTATCGGCCAGCCCGGCGTGCCGCTGCTCCAGTTTTCGGAGCCCGCCGGCGGCAAGGTAGCCGCCACCCAGGCACGCTTTTTTCTGAGCCCGTCAGCCGCGCGTGCCCATGCGAGCGACAAACCCCAGTCCTGGACCGTGCCCGTCTGCTTCAAGGGCGCGGGGACCGGCTCGGCAACAGCTCAGGACTGCCCACTGCTGAGTGGGAGCAGCGGCACCCTGGCCGTTCCGACTTCGACCCTGTTCTTCGCCGATGCGGGCGGGCAGGGCTACTACCGCAGCCAGTACCCCCCGGCCATCCAGTCGCGACTTGCGGCCGGGGTTGAGTCGTCCTTGAGCCCCGTTGAGCGCATCGCGCTGCTGGGCGACCAATGGGCGCAGGTTCGAGCCGGCAAGGTGAGCGTCGCCAGCTCGCTCGACTTGGCCGAGGCCACCCACGCCGACCCGAGCCCCGAGGTGCTGCGCACCGTCGCCGGCCAGCTCAGCACCATTGAGTCGCGCCTGCTGACCACCCCGGAAGAGCGCGCGCAGTTCGCGGCCTGGGTGCGCCGGACCTACAAGCCGGAGCTTGCAAAGCTCGGGCCCCCGGCCGCCGGCGACAGCCCTGACAAGTCCGAGCTGCGTGCCGCCCTGTTCTCGCTTGTCGGCTCGGAGGGCCGCGACCCGGAGACCCTCGCCGAAGCGCGCCGCCTGACCCTCGAAGCGCTCGACCGCCCGGATTCCGTCAACCCATCGATTGAGCGCGCCGCCTTTTCGCTCGCCGCTGCCAACGGCAACGCCGCCCTGTTTGACCGTATGCAGGCCGCCTCGCAGACCGACACCAACCCCCAGCGCGCCGAAGGCGAACTGGCCCTGCTCGCCTCCTTTGAGTCGCCCGCGCTCACCGACCGCGCCATGGACTACGCCGCTTCCGGCAAGGTCCGCAACCAGGATTCGCTCTTTTTGTTTGCCGGCGCGCTTGGCAATCCGTCAACCCATGACGCTGCCTGGCAGTACCTCCAGGGCCACTGGCCGGCAGTCTCCGCGCAGCTGACCGAGATGAACGGCGGCTACCTGGTGCGCGCCGCCGGCTCCTTCTGCACGGAGCAAAAAGCGAAGGAGGTCCAGGACTTTTTCACCTCGCACCCGGTCCACGCTTCCGCGCTGGGCCTCAAGGTCGCCGACGCGCAGATCCAGGATTGTGTGGAGTTCCGCAAAGCGCAGGGCGGCAACGCGCAAAGCTGGCTCGACCGGCACAGCCGGTAAAGACGGTTTACGAAGGCTCGCCGGAACAGCCCTTCCGGCGAGCCGTTCCGGGCTTCACCACCTTCGTAACCGCGAGCTGTCCACAAACGACAGCCGGATCGACTGCATTCGTTCTCCCCTCGCTGTAGCATGTGTGCTGAGTGGGACGGAGGCAACCGTGTCAGAGAAAGCGAGCAGCGGCGGCGGAATCGGTCAGCGGGTTCTGTCAGTGGATGTGCTTCGCGGCCTCACGCTCCTTTTCATGATCCTGGTCAACAACGCAGGCGACAGCCGCGTGGGCTATCCGCCGCTTGAGCATGCCGAGTGGAACGGCTTTACCCCGACCGACCTTGTGTTTCCTACCTTTCTTTTCCTGGTCGGCGTGTCGCTGGTGCTTTCCTACAGCAAGCGTGAGGCTTCGGGCGCGTCTCGCTCGCACTTTCTTTGGCATGCATTGCGCCGTACCCTCCTCCTGTTTGCCCTGGGCGTCCTGCTCAACGGCTTTCCCCTGTATCCGTGGAGCACCCTGCGTATCTACGGCGTGCTTCAGCGCATCGCCGTGTGCTTCGGTGTTGGCGCGGTGCTGCTGGCCTGGACGCGCGACAACCGCAACCGGGTCGTCGTGTTCGCGACCGCCCTGGTGGCGGTGCTGGGTGGCTACTGGCTGCTGATGTGCTTTGTGCCCGTAGCTGGCCACGGTGTGCCCGGGCATGGTGTTCCGCTGCTCGACAAGGACTGGAACCAGGTTTCGGTGCTGGATCGCAAGCTGCTGCCCGGGCGCTTGTACGAGGGCACGCGCGACCCTGAAGGGCTGCTGAGCGACATACCGGCGGTCGGCACGCTTCTGCTCGGCATGCTCACCGCGCTGTGGGTGCGTACCCGCCGCACCGTGGGGCAAAAGTGTGCCGGCCTCCTGGTCGCGGGGCTCGCGTCGCTGCTGCTTGGCGGCTTGTGGAACGCGACTTTCCCCATCAACAAAAAACTTTGGACCAGCTCCTACGTGCTGTGGGCTGGCGGCTGGTCGCTGCTGCTGCTGGCGCTGTTTTATTACCTGTGCGAGGTCCGGGGGTGGCGCGGCCGCGGGTGGGCGCCCCTGCTGGTCTTTGGTAAAAACGCGATCAGCGGCTATGTTCTGGCCGACCTGTTTGCCGGCCTCGGCTTCCTTGTCACGCTGCACGGTGTGCCGCTGCTGCGCTGGGTGTACACCCACTGGTTTGCGGGCGTCGGCTCCCCTGCGTTCGGCTCGCTCCTGTTTGCCTTGGCCTTTGTCGCGCTCTGCTGGGTGCCCATGGCCCTGCTTTATCGGCGCGGCATTTTTCTTAAGCTCTGACCCGTTTGTAGCCCGGCACACACTCACCTCGGGCGCGGCAGCGGGCCCGGCAGCCCCGGTGCTACCCTCGCGATAGGGGCTCGCCCCGTGACGAAACGATGATGACCAAACCATCTCCGGCCGGCCCAGGCCCGATCTCCAAACTGAACCCAGCGTCCCACGCAGAGTGGAACTCAGGTCCGGATCCGGCACTCAGCCCCGACCTCCAGGCCCGCTCCGGCCTGTACACCCCGGCAGAGTCGCCGGCCCGTGCTTCGCGCTTTGTGCGCGCCTGCCTCCGTCGCCCCGTCGATCGCACCCCGGTCTGGTTTCTGCGGCAGGCTGGCCGCTATATGGCCGAGTACCAGGCCGTGCGCCGTCACCATTCGCTGCTTGAAATCTGCAAGCAGCCCGCTCTCGCCGCCGAGGTGACCATTACCGCGGCTGAAAAACTCGGTGTCGACGCCGCCATCATCTTTGCCGATCTCCTGCTCCCGTTCGAATGCATGGGCCTGCCATTCGAGTTCCTCGCCGGTGAAGGCCCGGTTGTGCACGCGCCGGTGCGCTCGCGCGAAGCGGTCGATGCGCTGCGCACCGATCGTGCCGGCGAGCTCGGCTACGTCGCCGAAGCCATCCGAAAAGTCGCGTCCCATTTCGAGGGCCGCACTCACGACGACACGGGCGACGCGCTCGGCATCATCGGCTTTTGCGGCGCGCCGTTTACCCTGGCCAGCTACATGATCGAGGGTGGCGGGTCGCGCCAGTACATCCACACCAAGACCCTGATGTATCGCGACCCCGCGGCCTGGCAGCTGCTGCTCGACAAGCTCGTGAAAGTGTTGCTGGCCTACGCGCAGCAGCAGGTCGACGCCGGGGCCGACGTAATCCAGATCTTTGACAGCTGGGCCGGCGCGCTCGCCCCCGCCGACTACCGCGAGTTTGTGCTGCCGACCACCCGCGAGCTCGTGCGCGCCGTCCAGGCTATGGGCGTGCCCGTCATCTACTTCGGTGTCGACACCGCGAGCCTGTTGCCCGCCATGCGCGAAACCGGGGCTGATGTGCTGGGCCTGGACTGGCGCACCCCGCTCGGGAAAGCCTGGCACGAGCTCGGCTACGGCTGCGCCGTGCAGGGCAACCTCGACCCCATCACCCTGTTCGCCGCGCCCGAGCTCATCGACCGCCGCGTTGCCGAAATCCTCGCCGAAGCCGCCAACCGCCCGGGTCATATCTTCAATCTCGGCCACGGCATCGTGCCCGGTACGCCGGTTGAGCACGTCCAGCATGTGGTTCGCACCGTCCGCACCCTGTCGCAGCGAAAGGCCACCTAGCCATGCCGGCACCGAAACGCGCCATCCTGCTCCTCGCCCACGGCACCCCCGACGAACTCGCCGACATCCCCAAGTACCTGAGCAACGTCGTGAGCGGCCGCCCCATGCCGCACGAGGTCGTCGAGGAGATCACGCACCGCTACGGCCTGATCGGCAAAAGCCCGCTCACCGCGCTCACGCTCGAGCAGGGCCGCCTGCTGGGCGAGGCCATGGCCCTGCCCGTGTACGTGGGCATGCGCAACTGGAAGCCCTACATTGCCGACGTGGTGCGTGGCATGCGCGCTGACGGCATCACGGAAGCCGTTGCTATCTGCCTGGCACCGCAAAACTCGCGCACCAGCGTCGGGCTGTACCGCCGCGCCGCGTTTGCCGAGGCGGCCGGCGCGATTCGTATGGAGTTTATTGAAGGCTGGGCCGACCATCCGCTGCTTGCTGAAGCCTTTGCCGAGCGGCTCGCGCCTGTGCTTGCGCAGGTGGAGCAGGAAACCGGCGCGCCCCCGTCCGTTCTGTTCACCGCTCACTCGGTCCCGTGCCGGACGATCCAAACGCCTGCTGCCGGCGCGAAACCACTCGCCATCGGCGCAACTGCAGCAACGTCACCGGCCAGCATGCCCGGCCAGGACCAACCCGATCGCACGGCAACAGCTGCCGACACCGCCGAGACCGGCCGGATGCAGCCTGACCCCGCAGCGCCCGATTCCGCGCCTTGGGTTCGCTCCTCGGGCGAAGTCCCGGCCGGCGGAAACGAAGATGGTCGCCCTTCGTACACCCCGGACCCTTATCCGGTGGAAGCCAAGCGCACCGCCGCGCTGATTGCCGAGCGCCTCGGCCTCCATGCGGACCGCTGGTGCTTTGCGTTTCAAAGCCAGGGCATGTCCGGCGGCCCATGGATCGGCCCCACCGTGGAAGACTCGCTCACCGCCCTCCGGGCGGGCGGAGCGAAGTCGGTCGTTCTCCAAACGATCGGCTTTCTATGCGACCACGTCGAAATACTTTACGACATCGACATCGCTTTCAAGGAGTTTGCCGCCGAACTCGGCATGCGGCTCGAACGCCCCGCATCGCTCAACGACTCGCCCCTTCTCACCGCCGCGCTCGTTGACCTGGCCAGGGGCGGCTTCGATCGGCTCAACGCTGCTACGACGCCCGAGCCCGCTGAAGTGAGCCTCGTGGCACACTGATGGCTCCCCGGCTGGCACCGTGACTGGCACCGTGATTGGCGCATCAAGTCGCGAGTCCCTTCGTACATGCGGCCAGCCGCGCATGAAGCGAGTAGCCATCATCGGCGGCGGCCTCGCCGGGCTTGTTGCTGCCTACGAAGTTGCCCAACATCCCGGCTGCACCCCAGTCCTGTTTGAAAGTACGAACCGCCTGGGCGGCACCGTCGAAACCGTCCACCAGGACGGTTTCACCATCGAGACCGGCCCCGACTCCTGGGTCTCCGACCGGCCCGCCGCGCGCGAGCTGGCCTTCGAACTCGGTCTCGCTGGCGACCTGATCCACTCGAACGACCGCGACCGTCGCAACTACCGGGCGAGGGATGGCGCGCTGCTGCCAATGCCCGACGGCATGCGCATGATTGTGCCCACGCGCTGGGAACCGATCCTCGAGTCCCCGCTTTTCTCCGAACAGGCCCGCCGCGCCTACCGGGA
>CAXTYP010000136.1:0-6977 GCA_964248435.1 uncultured Acidobacteriaceae bacterium
ACGTCCAGGGCCAGCTGCGAGAGACGCGACGCGTCGGGCATAGCGCCCAGAAACTCCACGCGGATGCCGCGCTCGGGCGGGTGGTTGGGGCCGCCGACGACGGTTGCGAACAAGCCTCCGTCGCGCAGGGTTTTCCTCGCGTGCTCGCCGGGTACGCCGCCCACCGTATCAGCCACGGTATCCAACTCGTGCAGGTGCGCCAGTTCTTCCGGTACATCGATCGCGACAACCTCCGCAGCGCCCAGCTTCGCGGCTTCCTCGCGTTGCGAGGCGCGAACCCCGGCGATCACGTGCGCGCCATGACTTCTCGCAACATGCACGGCCGTCCTGCCCACGCCACCCAGTGCGCCCGTAATCAGGATGCGCTGCCCTGGCTGCACCTTGGCCCCGCGTTCGATCAGCTGCGCGCCCGTCGTCAGTACCAGCGGCAGGGCGGCGGCTTCGGCAAAGCTCAGCGCATCAGGGATCGCGGTCAATACATCGGCCTTGGCGGTCGTGTATTCAGCGTAGGTACCATTGGCGAGACCCATGACGCGCATGCCCTTTTGGAACCCAGCGACTCCCGGCCCGACCTCGTCCACCTCGCCGGCCAAGTCCTTACCCAAAATTCGGGCAAATCCAGCGGGTAGTGATCCTTGTAGGCCCCGGAGCGCAGCTTCCAATCGATCGGATTGATGCTGGTGGCGCGCACACGGATCCGCACCTCTCCATCGCCCACCGGGGGCAGGTCTTCGTCGGTCTCATAGCTCAACTGGCTCAGGTCGCCATAGGCATGCAGGATCACGGCTTTCATCGTAGGTTCATCCCTCTTGAGGTGTGATGCGGCGACACGCCTGATACCATCGGTGGAGTCGATTGAAATCAGGCATTGGAGCTGCGATGCAAGCGATACTTGCGCTCGAAGATGGGCGCATTTTTGTGGGCGAGGGCTATGGTGCCGCGTGCGAGCGCGCCGGCGAAGTGGTTTTCAATACGTCGCTCACGGGCTACCAGGAAATCTTTACCGACCCTTCCTATGCTGGGCAGATCGTGGTTCTGACGAACCCGCAGATCGGCAACTACGGCACCAACCAGGCCGACGCGGAAGCTTCCCGCCCTTATATCGAGGGCCTGATTGTGCGCGAGTTCTCTGCCGTCAGCTCCAACTGGCGGTCGGAGCAGGTGGCCGACGAGTACCTGGAGCGCTACGGGGTACCGGTGCTGTCAGAGATCGACACCCGATCGCTGGTGCGGCATTTGCGCTCGCAAGGGGTAATGCGCGGCGTCCTGTCAGTCTTTCCGGACGGCATTGAAGTGGATGCAAAAGCGTTGGTCGCGCGTGCGAAGGCACTGCAAAAGATGGACGGCACCGACCTTGCCAGTGTGGTCAGTACCAAGACGCGGTACGAGTGGAAGCACCGCGAAGACCCGCTGCAGCCCGGCACCATCGCACCCGAGTGCAACCTCCATGTAGTCGCGTACGACTACGGCATCAAGCAGAACATCCTGCAAATGCTGGGGCAACAGGGCTGCAAAGTCACGGTGGTTCCGGCGCGAACCACGGCCGAGGATGTGCTGGCACTCTCGCCCGATGGTGTGTTTCTGTCCAATGGCCCGGGCGATCCGGAGCCGCTCTCCTATGCCAACGAGGCCATTCGCGGGCTGGCCGGCAAAACGCCGCTCTTTGGCATTTGCCTGGGGCACCAGTTGATCGGCCAGGCGCTCGGCGGCAAAACCTTCAAGCTGAAGTTTGGCCACCACGGGGGCAATCACCCGGTCAAACAGCTGGAAACGGGGCGGGTTGAGATCACAAGCCAGAACCATAACTACGCGGTCGATCCGGACTCGCTGAACGCCAACGAGATCGATTTGACGCACATCAACCTGAACGATCAAACGCTGGAAGGACTGCGCCACCGGACGATGCCGCTGTTAAGCGTGCAATATCACCCGGAAGCGAGCCCCGGGCCGCACGATTCGCACTACCTGTTTGGCGAGTTCCGCAAGATGATGGACAGCTGGAAAGGCCAGTAAGCAAAGAAAGGTCGCCATCCAGGTGCAGCTGTCGGAGCATCCGGCTCGCGTCGCGTTTTGCCACACCCGCGCAGGGTGGCCGGTATACGGGACGGCGCTCACCGTGGTGTTGCGAGCAGGCAGAAACGAAAAGCGTGTGGTGGTTGTGATCGCGGTCGCGCACCGCAAAAAGGATGACCAGTAAGGACGAAATGCCACGCAGGAATGACATCGCGAAGATACTTGTGATCGGCTCCGGGCCGATCGTGATCGGCCAGTCGGCCGAGTTCGACTACTCCGGCACGCAGGCCTGCAAGGCATTGCGAGCGGAGGGGTACGAAGTGGTGCTGGTGAATTCGAACCCGGCCACCATCATGACCGACCCCGAACTGGCCGATCGCACTTATATTGAGCCGCTCACCATCGCCTACGTGGAAGAAATCCTGCGGATCGAAAGCGAGATGCTGATCGCCGGGGGTCGCCCCGGTATTTTTGCCGTGCTGCCGACCGTCGGCGGACAAACCGCTCTCAATCTCGCGGTCGATTTGTCGGATGCAGGCATCCTGGACCGGTTCGGTATCGAATTGATCGGCGCAAAGCTCGAGGCGATCAAGAAAGCCGAGGACCGCCTCCTGTTCAAGGACGCCATGGCCCGCATCGGTCTTGATGTGCCCAAATCAGCATTGGTCGACAACCTGCGCGATGGGCTTGAGTTCGCGACGAAGCTGGGCTTTCCGGTGATCATTCGCCCCTCGTTCACGCTCGGCGGCTCAGGCGGCGGTATCGCTTACAACCGCGAAGAGCTGATGGAGATCTTGTCCCGCGGGCTCGACCTGTCGCCGGTGCACGAATGCCTGCTGGAGGAGTCGGTACTGGGCTGGAAAGAGTACGAGCTTGAAGTGGTGCGCGACCTCGCCGACAACGTCATCATCATTTGCTCGATTGAAAACATGGACCCGATGGGTGTACACACCGGGGACTCCATCACTGTCGCACCCGCGCAAACGCTGACGGATCGCGAGTACCAGGCGATGCGCTCGGCGGCCATCGCGATCATTCGCGAGATCGGCGTCGAAACCGGCGGATCCAACGTGCAGTTCGCAGTGAACCCGGCCAACGGCCGCATGACGGTCATCGAGATGAACCCGCGCGTGTCGCGCTCATCCGCGCTTGCGTCCAAGGCGACCGGCTTTCCCATCGCGAAGATCGCAGCGAAGCTCGCCGTCGGCTACACGCTTGACGAGATCCCGAACGATATTACGCGCATGACGCCCGCCTGTTTTGAGCCTTCCATCGACTACGTAGTCGTCAAGATTCCCAAGTGGCAGTTCGAGAAGTTTCCTGAAGCCGACCAAACGTTAAGCCCGCAAATGAAGTCTGTCGGCGAAGTGATGGCGATGGGTCGCACCTTCAAGGAAGCGCTGATGAAAGCAGTGCGCGCGCTTGAAACCGGCCGCCGGGTCGGTGCCGAAACGCTGGATCCGAAGCAGCTGACGTATCGCCTGGTCACGCCGCAGCCGGAGCGTTTGAACTACATCCGGTTTGCGTTTCGACGCGGCATGAGCGTGCGCGAAGTAGCACGGCTCACGGGGATGGACCCTTGGTTTCTGCACCAGATCAAGCAGATCACCGATGAGCTGGCCGCGTGGCCAACAGACATTGCGACCGCGCTGCAGCCGAAACAGCTGCGCAAAGCCAAGCGCATGGGCATCTCGGACGAGCGGCTTGCCGAAGCTTATGGACTGAGCGGCGCGGCCGGCGTGGAGCAGGTGCGTACGATGCGTCGCGAAGCCGGGGTCAAGCCTGTCTTCAAGCTGGTCGATACCTGCGCGGCGGAGTTTGAGTCGAGCACGCCTTACCTGTATTCAAGCTACGACGAAGAAGACGAAGCACCGGCCACCGGCAAGCGCAAAGTCATCATTCTCGGCTCCGGGCCCAACCGCATCGGGCAGGGCATCGAGTTCGATTACTGCTGCTGCCACGCGGCGTTTGCGCTGCGCGACGACGGCTATGAAACCGTGATGGTGAACTGCAACCCGGAAACGGTTTCAACCGATTACGACACCAGCGACCGGTTGTACTTCGAGCCGCTGACGCTTGAAGATGTGTTGGCCGTGTATGAGCACGAGGCCTCGGCCGGCGCCGAAATCGGAATGATTGTTCAGTTTGGCGGTCAAACGCCTCTGAACCTGGCGCTGCGTCTCAAGGCCGCCGGGGTGCCGATCCTGGGCACCAGCCCCGAGTCGATCGACCTGGCCGAGGACCGCAAGCGCTTCGGCGCGCTGTTGCGCGAGCTTGCGATTCCGCAGCCGGCCGCGGCGATCGCGACAAGCGTGGACGAGGCCCTGGCCGGGGCCGACAGCATCGGCTACCCCGTGTTGGTGCGGCCCTCGTATGTGCTGGGCGGACGCGCCATGGTGATCGCCTATGACCGCGCCGCGGTGGCCCGCTACATGGCCGAGGCTGTCGAGTATTCACAGGAGCGACCCATCCTGATCGACCGCTTCCTCGAAGACGCGGTCGAGGTCGATGTCGATGCGCTGTGCGATGGCACGGACGTGGTCATCGCCGGCATCATGCAGCACATTGAGGAAGCCGGAGTCCATTCCGGCGATTCGTCCTGCGTGCTGCCACCGGTCGATCTCACGGAAGCGACACTTGCGACCATTCGCGAGTACACGCGCAAGCTCGCGCTGGCGCTCGATGTGATCGGGCTCGTGAACCTCCAGTTTGCGATCCAGCGCGAAAAGGTTTTTGTGATCGAGGTGAACCCGCGCGCCTCACGCACGGTGCCTTACGTTTCAAAAGCGACCGGGGTGCCGCTGGCTAAGATTGCCTCGCGCCTGATGACCGGGCGAACGCTGCGCGAGTTGTTGCCGGCGGCCATGAGCAGCGGCGACGACCTGAGCACAGGTCGATATTTCTTCGTCAAGTCGCCGGTCTTTCCATGGAACAAGTTCCCCGGCGTGGACCCGGTGCTGGGTCCGGAGATGCGTTCGACCGGCGAGGTGATGGGGGTCGCGGATAACTTCGGCGAGGCGTTTGCGAAAGCGCAGCTGGCCGCCGGGCTCAGGCTGCCGGTACGCGGTACGGTGTTCTTCAGCGTCAACGATCGCGATAAACCGCAACTCGTCGCCGTGGCCCGGCAATATGTGGATCTCGGGTTCGCGCTGGTCGCGACCGAAGGCTGCGCGCAGCTGCTGGAAACGGCCGGGCTTACGGTCGAGCGCGTGTACAAGGTGAAGGAAGGCCGTCCCAACGTGGTCGATCTTATCAAGGGCGACCGCATTCAATTGATCGTGAACACGCCGCACGGGGTCGATACGTTTTTCGACGAAAAGGCGATCCGCCGGGCCGCGGTCCTGGGCCGCGTTCCTATGATCACGACGCTTGCCGCCGCCCGCGCAGCCGCCGGCGGTATTGCCTCGATGCAAGGCCACGCTCTTCATGTGTACGCGATGCAGCAGTTGCATCGTGAACTCGAAGCGGAAGCCGCCACCCATACGTAGGTACCTTGCCGTACTGCTGGCAGCACTCGGCGTGCCCGGTGTTGCTCAGCCGCAGACCGCGCAGCAGCCCCTGGCACAGGCAAGCGCGGCGCTCCGCGATGGAAAGCCAGCCGAAGCGCTCGCGGTGTTGAAGCAGTTGCTGGCCGCGGACCCGGACAACGCGGCGGCGAACCTGCTCGCAGCCTCGACCGAGATCGCACTGTTTGAGCCGGCGGAAGCCGTGCGCTACGGCGAAAAAGCACGGCTGCTGGAGCCTGAAAACTGGAAGGTCCATACCACGCTGGTGACGGCCTACAGCATGGCGGGCGATGTGTCCCATCGCGATGCCGAGCGCGCGGCACTGCGCAAGGCGCACGAAGATCCCACGCTGCCGGACGCTCGCGAAACCAGCGGCTTTCTGCTCGATATGTTCAAGGCCGGCCGTTACCGGGTCGACGCGGTCGAGTACTTTCAACCGCTCGGACGTTTCAACACGTACTACCGTTTTCTGATCCGCAACGCACAGGGCGCGCGCGTTTGGACTGTTGAGGTGAATAGCGATTCGCTCAACCAGGCCTCGTGGAGCAAGGCTTACCCTCAGCAGGCAAAGGAAGGCCAGCGGCAGTTTCAGATCGAAAGCGCGCAAGGACCGAACCACACGGAGTACCGCACCTTTTCGGGCGCGCCCAGCTACGACTACATGAAGGCGCAGGTCGTCAAGATCGTCGAGGCGCAGAGTGCGCCGTTTCCCGGCGAAAACTCCGGCCCCTGACCCCGGCGTTGCTTAACGCCGTGGCGCTTACAATATGCGCATGCTGCTTGAAGGAATTTTCCCAGCCGTGACCACGCCGTTTTACCCCGACGGCAGCCTGTACCTGCGCAAGCTGGAGCACAACGTGGAGCGGCTGGGGCGCGGGCCGGCCGCTGGGCTGGTCGTGCTGGGCTCAACCGGCGAGGCCGTGCTGCTGGATGATGGGGAATCGCGAGAAGTGCTGCATACGGCTGCTCTGGCTTCCTTTCCCGAGCAGGTGCTGGTCGCGGGCGTGGGGCAGGGAAGCGCCATTGCAACCGTGCGCATGGCGGAGTTCGCGGCCGCCCATGGCTACGATGTCGCGCTGGTCCGGACGCCTAACTATTACGCGCCGCATATGTCCGCGCTCGCCATGCTGACGTACTTCCGCACGATCGCCGATGCCTCGCCGATCCCGATTCTGCTCTACAGCATTCCCAAGTTCACGGGCTATGAGCTGCCGGTCGAGCTCGTGGCCGAGCTCGCGGCACACCCAAACATCATCGGGCTCAAGGACTCAAGCGGCAGCGTAGAGCGCATCGGGGCCATCGCACAAGCGACGAAGTCCATTGCGAAACGCAGCGTCACCGTCACCCCGGTGTTTGCCGCTGTGACCGGGCGTATGCTCGCCGCCGCCGCTTTGCCGGCGGCGGGCCGGCTGGTGACAATCGGCGGCCAAACGGGCGCCCAGGCCGGCGGCACTGCCC
>CAXTYP010000137.1:0-6924 GCA_964248435.1 uncultured Acidobacteriaceae bacterium
GTCCATGATCGACAGCGCGTCGCGCATCGAGCCGTCGCCGGCCTCGGCCAGCAGCGCCAGCGCTTCATCCTCAAACAGCACCTGCTCGTCAGCCGCTATCACCCGCAGGTGCTTGAGGATTTCTTCAAACCGCACCGCGTGGAACGAAAAGTGCTGGCAGCGCGAACGGATCGTCTGCAAAATGTCTTCCGGCTGCGTCGTCGCCATCATGAAAACAACGTGATCGGGCGGTTCTTCCAGTGTTTTCAGCAGCGCGTTGAACGCAGCATCGGTGATCTGGTGCGCTTCGTCCAGGATGTAGATCTTGTAGCGGTCGCGCGCCGGCCGGTAACGCGCCGCGTCGCGCAGCTCGCGAATCTCGTCGATGCCGCGATTGGTCGCTGCGTCAATCTCGATCACGTCCACCGCGTTGCCGGCGCGCACCTCCGTGCAGCTTTCGCAAGTGGCGCAAGGCTCATAGGTCGGGCGCTCAGGTGACCCGATGGCCCGGCGGCAGTTGAGCGCCATCGCCAGGATGCGCGCGATGGTGGTCTTGCCAATGCCGCGATGGCCCGAGAAGATGTAGCCGTGCGCGATGCGATTGCCTTCGAGCGCATTGCCGAGGGTGCGCGTCACGTGATCCTGGCCGATCACGTCGGAAAAGCGTTGCGGGCGATATTTGCGGGCTAGAACCTGGTAGGACATCTGTTTCTATTCTAAAAGCTAAACCCGCCTGCGCGGCTGGCGCCGACTTCGTGGGGAGTATACCGCCCCTTCGGGCAAAAGCAAGGGTCGCCTGGTGTTTCTGGGGACCCTTGCTTTTAAGCGCCGCAGGCCGAGTACCCGTCTCGAAGAGACCGCCAGCCGCGCAAGCGGTTTCAACTTTCGGTCGTGAACATGCTGCCCCGACAGTGCGCCGCCCCGCAGTGGCAGGGGGCCTCGGCCGGGTCGCCGTCGTACAGGTGGTAGTCGTAGGTCAGCTCTTCGCCCGCGGCGATCGGGCGGATGGCCTTGATCCACACCCGCTCGTTTTCTTCCTCTGTTTCACAGTTGGGGTCGCAGGAGTGGTTCAGAAACATGGCCGTGCCATGGCCGTCGATCACGGTCGAGCCGTCGCCCACCCCGAACAGGTAGGTCATGGGCAGGTTTTCATAGCGGATATCGGCCAGGTCCTTGGGTAAGCGCGGACCTGTGTACTCAACAACATAGGCGCCTTCGCGAATGGCTGTTGTTGTGTAACAGCCGGCGGCATGAATGGCGGAAGAGCGAACCAGGAGGGCCATACGGTCCGAGTATAGCCAATCGCGTTGCCTGCTTTTCTCCCTTCGCGTGCCACTTTGGGCAGGTGCTGAAGCCGGAGTTTTCGCGTCCAACTTCCAGGTTCTAAACTGCAACTATGCCAAGGTTCCAAGCCATCTTGCTGAGCGGTGCCGCCCTGCTGTTTGCGGCCGGGTTGCCGGTCTTGGCCCAGAACGCAGCCCCTCCATCTGACGCGAAGCCGCCTGCTTCCCAGGCGAAGCCCGCGCCTGCGAATGACAATGCTTTCCCGCAAGCTGAATCCGAAGCAGCCGAGAAAGAAGCAAGGGCGGGCGACAAAGCTGCGGCAGACGGCCCGGCAGCCGATCCGGACAGCAAAGGGTCAGACGAGGCTGCGCCGGACAGTGCTGTACCCGAGAGCTCAAGCCGCTCGCGCATGAAAGGGGTCGACCTGCTGGGGGATCACGACCGCCACGCCTCGAACGGCGCGGGCGGCACGGTCGATAACCCGGAGCTCGCGAAGCAGGACATTCGCATCGGCCAGCTTTACATGGGCGATGGCAATTACCCGGGCGCTTATGCGCGCTTCAAGGAAGCAACCGAGGTGGGTCCCGGCGACCCCGAAGCTGTGTTCTACCTGGCCGAAGCCGCCCGAAAGACCGCGCACCTGGACGAAGCCGCGATCAACTACCGCTTGTATCTTGATGCCGATCCCAAGGGGAGGCACGGCAAAGACGCGAAAAAAGCCCTGGCGCAACTTGCGGGTAAGTAAAGCAATTGCTTATAGTTGCGGCCATAAGCTGAAGTACCACCTGAGCACATGATGGCCGAAAAAGAGCACCACTAAACCCGCTCCGCATAGAAAACTTCCAAGCGGCAGACGAAGCGCTCCAGCCGGAGTTCGCGCACGGAGCAGCACCGCGAACCCGGCGAGCGCCGCTGCAAAAACGGCGAGCACGAGCGTGAGTGCCACCCCGGCAATCCCCAGCCATGCCCCCAGCATGGCTGCCAGCTTCACATCGCCCACGCCCATGCCTTCGCGTCGCCTGACGACAAAGTAGAGCCAACGCAGCAGCAACAACAAACCCGCGGCTCCCCCCGCGGCAACCCCGCTGCTCGCCAGGGCTGGCCACGCCGCCAGACGCACCGGCACCTCGGCACCAAGCTGCATCGCTCCAATCAGCCCGCCGCCCGGCAATTCCGCCTGTGCCAGCCCCAGCAGCAGCCCCGGCACGGTCAGCGTGTTGGGCAGCAGCATGGTTTCGGCGTCGGTCACCAGCAGCCCCAGCAGCAGAAAGCAAAACAGACCTGCCTCTGCAAATGGCAGGGCAGCCGGAAAGCGAAATGCGGCCGCCGCGAAAAGCCCTGCAAGCGCGGCTTCGACCAGCGGGTAGCGCCATGCGATGGGTGTTTTGCAAGCCCGGCAGCGTCCCCGGAGAACAAGAAACGACAGAAGGGGAATGTTGTCCCACGCATGGATCGGCGCATGGCAGCGCGGGCAATGCGAGCCGGGCCACACAATGGACTCATGCCGGGGCAGCCGCGCAATGCAGACGTTCAGAAAGGAGCCGAACAACAGCCCGGCAAGGGCGGCAAACATCGGCAGCATGGGGGCAAACGCGTCCACTCTGTGTCCGAGTTTAGGGTATCCAGTAGAGTGGTGCCATGGCGCCCCAAGACATACCGAGTAGGGAACAGGCAGGCCGGGCGTTTGCCGAGGCAGTCGCCATCATGGCACAGCTGCGCGGACCCGACGGCTGCGCCTGGGACCGCGAGCAAACCCCGGAAAGCATCCGCAAGTACACCCTGGAAGAGACCTACGAGGTGCTGGACGCGATCGAGCGTCGCAACCCCGCCGATCTGTGCGAGGAACTGGGCGACTTGTTGCTACAGGTCCTGTTCTATGCCCAGATGAGCGCGGAAGCCGGGCAGTTCTCGATCGTCGACGTGGTTGCCGGGCTCAACCGCAAACTGGTGCGTCGACACCCGCACGTCTTCGGGGAGGCTGCTTCCGCAGCGGCTGGTAACCGTGCGCTTCTACAGCATTCAACCAGCGACATCGCAGCAACGCAAGTTGTCCAGAACTGGAATGCCATCAAGCAGATGGAGCGGAAAGTTAATCCGGCCGGAGAAGGGCCGGCCTCCCGCTTGGAAGGCGTCCTGCGTCACCAGCCGGCTCTGCTGGAAGCGCACAAACTGGGTTCGGCTGCGGCGAAATGCGGGTTTGACTGGCCCGAACCGCGCGGACTTCTTGCAAAGATCCGTGAAGAAGCTGACGAAGTTGAGGCCGAGATCGCCGAGGGCAAGCCACCTTCGAAAGAGCTCCAACTAGAGGTAGGCGACCTGCTGTTTGTAACCGCAAACCTGGCCCGGCACCTGGGCGTGGATGCGGAAACTGCATTGCGCGACGCGAATGGTAAGTTCCGAAGCCGCTTCCAGGCAATGGAAGACTATGAACGCCAGGACGGCGGCTTGCCGCTGCAATCTCGCTCACTCGAAGAACTGGAAAGGCTATGGCAGGCGGCAAAACAACAGGAACGTCAAGCGAGCCCGGCCTGACCGCCTTTTGTTCGACTGCCGCAGCGATAAGTATCGTGCATGACTGCTGAGCAGCCTTGAGAGTACGACTGCTGGAAGCAGATGCCTGGAGCGATGGAGTGGTGAGCTCGCTGGGGCTCGAACCCAGGACCCATGCATTAAAAGTGCATTGCTCTACCAACTGAGCTACGAGCTCACACCGGCGCAGATGCGCCATCCTGAAATTAACACAGGCGAGCGGCCTGTTTCGTCGCACGCCGTCGATCAGTTGCGGCTCGTGGAACGGCCTAGGCAAGGTGCGCTCCGTGTAAAGGTGATCCGCGACCCTCATCACGGGGTTTGCGTCGAGAAGGGGTACACCTATGCAGCCCGGGTCCACAACGGTGATTGTGAATTCAGCCTAGCCGCGCCGAGGCTTGCTCATAGGCACCACCTGCACCGTGGTGTCGCGCATCTCGCTTAAAAAGTCGTTGATCACCGAGCCGCGCAGCAGCAGGTCCAGCCGCGACCGCGAGGCTTGCCCGAAAACCACGTGCGAGATCGACTCCTGCTTGGCAAAAGCGATCAGTGCCTTGCCGACATCCTTGTTTTCCAGCGTTACCAACTGGGCTCCGAGACTGCGCGCCAATCTCCTGTACTCGTCCAGCCGCTCCAGTGCCAAGGGGTCGCCCAGGTCGGGGCGGTGCCCGCGCGCGCCCTGCACGTACACCGCATGCCAGTTGGTCGCCAGCCGCCCGGCGATGCGCGCCCCGGTGCGGATCAGCCGCTCGGTGCCCGCGCGATGCGACATGCAGACCATGGCTTTTTCGGGGACAGGGGCCTGCTCCAGGCCTTCCGCGCGGCGGTATGCCGAGGCCGCCACGCTGACCTGCTCGGCGGTGGTGCGCAGGGCCAGCTCGCGCAGCATGGTCAGGTTGCCCTTGCGGAAGAAGTTGGCCAGCGCCTGCTCAATCCTGTCCGGCTTGTAGATTTTGCCGGCGCGCAACCGTCCGCGCAGCTCGTCGATGGACACATCGACGTTGATCACCTCGTCGGCGCGGCGCAGAAAACTGTCGGGGATCGTTTCCCGGATCGTTACCTTGGCCGAACGGGCCACCGCATCGTTCAGCGTTTCCAGGTGCTGCACGTTGACTGCTGTTTCCACGTTGATGCCGGCGTCCAGCAGTTCAAGCACGTCCTCGTAGCGCTTGCGATTCCGCGAGCCCGGCACGTTGGTGTGCGGCAGTTCGTCCACCAGCACCGTGTCGGGCTTGCGTGCCAGGATGGCCTCGAGATCCATTTCCTCCAGGGTGACCGAGCGGTACTGGGTTCGCCGCAAAGGCACCTGCGGCAGGTCGCCGATCTGCGCGACCGTATCCACGCGGCCATGCGTTTCCACGAAACCGATCACCACGTCCACGCCGGACGCGCGCAGCTGGTGCGCGTGCTCCAGCATGGCGTAGGTTTTGCCAACACCGGGTGCCGCGCCGATATACACCCGCAGCCGTGCGGGTACGGGCAGTGCCGGCGGCAGCACTTGCTCCTTCAGCAATTCGGCCACGGGCTCAGCCAGCCTCGACCGGGTGGCGCGTTTCCGTCAATGCGGCCGCCGGCAGGGTGAAAGTAAAAGTCGTGCCCGCTCCGACCCGGCTTTCGACCGTGATCTGGCCGCCCTGGGCCTCCACCAGCCGCCGTACCAGCGCCAGGCCCAGGCCCGTGCCGTCGTCCGAACCCGAATTAAACCGCCCAAAGATCGTCGATAAACGCTCGGGCTCGATGCCGCGCCCTGTATCGGTTACCTGGAACTGCACCGTATCGCGAACCTCCGTCGCCCCGAGCCGGATCAGCCCGCCGGTCGCCGTATTGCGGACTGCATTGCTCAACAGGTTTTCAAAGATCGAGCGCAGGGCTCGCCGGTCTGCCTCCACCCGTTGCAGGTCGGCATACGCGTCTAGTTCCACGCTTAAACCGCGCTCGATCGCCAGGGCTCGAATGTGATTGGCGGCATCGCGCAGGACGTCGAGCGGGCGCAGGGAATCGAGCCTGAGCGCGCGACGGCCGGAGTCCAGCTCAGCTACCGCGAACAGGTCGGCCATCAGGTCGTCCAGGCGCTGCGCCTCACTCTGGGCTCCTTCCACCACGTCGGCCTGCAAGGGCCGCAGCTCGCCGGCGTAGCCGCGTGCCAGGGCATGGATCGCAAGCCGCAGCTTTTCGAGCGGGTCGCGCAGCTTGCCCGACGCGATGGCCAGGAACCGTGTTTTGAAGCGGTCTAGCGCTTGCAGCTCGGTGACATCTTCAAGCACCGTGACCGCGCCCAACAGGTGCCCCTCGTTGTCACGCATGGGCGTGGTCCGCAGCCGGTAATTGCGCTGCGTCTGGCCGATGCGTATTGGGGCCATGGCCGCGTCGCCTTCACCGCCCACGGTTCGCTGCAGCAACACCGCTGTTTGGATCGCACTCTGGATGGCTGAAACCATTTGGTCGCCGCCCGGCGTCGCGGGCAGCATCATGCGATCGGCGGCCTCACCCAGCAGCGCGCGCGCGGCCTTGTTCATCTTCAATAATTGCCCACGTCCGTCCGTCACTATCACCGGCTCAAACAGCGACTGCACCACTGCATCGCTCATCTGCCGGTCCATCTCGCGCCGGCCGCTTTCGGTATCGCGCAGGTCGCGCAGGCGAATCGCCATCCGGTTGAACTCGGTCGCGAGCGTGCCCAACTCGTCGTTGCGTGGCCAGTCGATCCGCTGTTGCAGGTCGCCCTGGCCCATCCTTCGGGCAGCGCGCGCCGCCTGCCGTAGCGGCCTGGTGATCCACACCAGCATGCCGGCCAGCACCAGCGCCCCGGTCAACAGGCTGGTGAAGCAGATCGCGATCAGCCGGGCGGTCAGGCTTTCGCGCCCCAGCTGGAGGTCGGCCTCCAGTCGCGCTCGCCGGTCTTCCATGCCTGTCAATTTGCGAGACAGGCTGATGTCGATGGTTTCGAGGATGGGCTCCATCGCACGTGCCGCGGAAGAGCCCAGCGGCGCGTTCAAGCGTGCCAGCACACGGCGATGGGCCGCGAGCTCGGCGTCGACGTTGATCGCCGGCACGGCCGTGTCGCCCGACTCGGCCAGCGCATGGCGCGCGACGGACAATCTCTCGTCGGCGTGCTCGCTTTGGGCGCGAAGT
>CAXTYP010000138.1:0-6923 GCA_964248435.1 uncultured Acidobacteriaceae bacterium
TGCCGCGGCCGCCGGCTTGGGCCCACCGTCCTTCAGGATGATCATCGAAGGATTCTGCGTGTACGAGTCGAAGGTCGCCACATAGGTCACTTCAGCCCCCACCGCCGGCACAGTCTTCAAGGGCTCCTTCATGTTGATGGTGAAATCGGCCTTGTTCAGCTGCTGGTTGTCCGCCGAGACGGCCATTTGCACCTGGTCGGCGGTCGCGCTGACCACCTTGCCCGGAATTGCAAATGTCTGGCCCTTCAGCACAGCCCAAACCTTTTCAGCGTCCTCGGGCGATCCATTGGCCAGCACAAATTCCTTGTCGGAAAGCGGCATGGTCTTCAGGTCCGCGGTACTCGTCACAGCCGCGTGTGCCCGATCCGCATCGGACGGTGGCGGCGGCGCGGGGGTCGGCTTGTAATCAGCCGGCGGGAACAGGTTTGCCTGGGCCAGGGTTTTCACCTGGTCGAAGCCGTCCATTCCGCCGTGGTACTTGTTGTACCAGTACTCGGCCGCTTTCTCGATCTGGTCCTTCGACTGCCCCTGCGCAAACTGCGCGGCGCGGGTCAAATACCAGATCGCGTTCACCTGGTTGCCCGGGTCCTTGTTGTCTTTTTGCAGGTAGGCCTGGCCCAGCAGGTAGGTATCGAGCAGCCCGGGGCCGGTCTGGGTCTGGGTCGGGTCGGTGTAGGACTTCAGCTCCGCCTGGTACGCGTCAATCGCACCCTGGTAGTCCTTTTTCGCGCTGTCATCGGCCGCGATCGCGCTTTCGAAGATAGGGGTCGCCAGCCCTTTCAGCTTGGTGTAGTCGGCGTCGCTCATGTTAGCGGGCTTGGTCGCCGCCAGCCCCTTTTGCGCCAGCGCAGCCGCATCGTCCAGCTTGGCCTGGTCACCCTGCGCCTGCTGCTTTTCCACGTACACGATAAAGGTCAGCGCGCGAAGGTTGCTCGGGTCCACCTGCAGCAGGCGGCGCGCCGCATCCACGGTTTTGGGCGTGTCGTTGGCCTGCTGGTAAGCACCCACCAGCTGCTCCAGCATCTCCTGCTTTACCACCGAGTTGGGGTACTGGGTCAAAAAGGCTTCAATCGCCTGCGCCTTGGCAGCGGGCGAGCTTTGGCCCACGGCATTGGTGTACGCGTTGTACTCCGCCGGATCCTTGATCGTGATCTGGCCTTGCTGACCGGAAGCTGCGCCCGCCTGGGCCCCGGTCGTTGCGGTGGTGCCGGCCTGGGCCTGGGCGGCAGGGGATACGGCAAGGATGCTGGTCGCGAACGCTACCAACGAAAGGGCAACAACCTGTTTCATGTGCAAAGCTCCTCAAGGCTCAGACGATCTGGGAAAACAACAGTTTTCGGGCCCCGCAGCGGCAATGACGCCCAAAAACAGAGCCCACTCTTCTTTCCTCTTATAACTCAGAATGCGTCCGGGGCGAAACGTCATAGGAACATGAGCCGTTTTGAGCCGCTTCAAGCCCTTTCGGCGCTTTCCCTGTCCTATTTTCTCGTCCTATTTCCCCGTCCTATCGGGGCGGGGTCCGGACTGCTTATCGGCTGCTTCGTTGGCGAGGAAGCGCATCTGGATGAATATGGAACACAAGGTGCTTTCAAGCGGGCAGGTAGCAGTGGTCACGGGCGCGGCGCGGGGCATCGGCGAGGCTGTCAGTCATCGCCTGGCGTCACTCGGCATGCAGGTTTGGCTGCTGGCGCGGAACGAAGAGCGTTTGCAGGCCGTGCGGAGCGCGATCCGCGACGCCGGCGGCGAGGCCGAGATTTTCCCGCTGGATCTGCGCGACGATGGAGCCATTGCCGCCTTCGGTGAAAGGCTTGCGAATGCCGGAAGCCGCTGCGATGTGCTGGTCAATAATGCCGCAGTCGGCCATTTCGGCAGGCCCCTCCACGAGATGTCGCTCGAAAACTGGGACGAAACCCAGTCCACCAACCTCCGTGCGCCATTTCTGCTGATACGGGCGCTCGCGCCGCTCATGATCGAGCGTGGGGACGGGCACATCATCAACATTTCTTCACTCGCCGGGCATAACCCCGTGGCGAACGGCGCGGCTTATTCGGCCTCGAAATGGGGTTTAAACGGGCTCACCTACTCGGTTGCCGAGGAGTTGCGCCCGCATGGCGTCCGCGTATCCGTGATCGCCCCTGGGTCAGTTCACACGGGCTTCGGCGGGGGAACGCTCGAGGACGGCGACAAAGCCCGGCGGAAAATCCAGCCGGAGGATGTGGCAAGCATCGTGGAGATGCTGGTGCGCCAGGCGCCCCAAAGCTTTGTGAGCGAGGTGCTGATTCGCCCAACCCGCAAGCCCTGAGGGCAAAAGTGATGTCGATGTCGCTTCGACACCCGTCGAACAGTTCGACCATCATCGAACCGTAAGGAGCTAGGCGGAAGTAGCCGGGCAGCGGTCACAGCTGCCATAAAGAAAGACCTCGTGCCCGGTGGCGTGGAAGCCGCTGGGCAGCTCCGGGCGCCAGCCCAGCTGGCAGCCGGCGAGCTCAAATGTCCGGCCGCAGGATGTGCACTGGAAGTGGTGATGGTGTTCCTTGCCGGCGACCTCGTAGCGGGTGCTTTGCCCGGGTATCTCGACGGCAACAAGCCAGTGATCCGCGAGCAGGGACTGGATGTTGCGATACACGGTCGCGACACTGATGCCGGGAACCCCGCTTTGCGCATGCCGGAGCGCCTCGTCGGGAGAAAGCGGCCGGTCCGCCTCCAGAAAGGCCGTCCGGATCGCTTCTTTCTGACGCGTATTGCGGAGTTGGATCGTCATGGGGCCCGTTCAGTTTACCCGAGCGACGAAAACGAACAGAAAGGGGCAGCAACAAACGTGGCCGGAGAAGGATCAGGCTGCCCGGTTGCCCCGGCGTAACCGGGGCACACCCACTTCTTCTGAAAAGGTTCTCCCCAGGACTTTTGCGGCGAAAACCTCCTCAGCCATGATGGCCGCGACAGGGGTCAAAAACGGGAGTAGTTCGGCAAAGACGCGGGTTTCAGTCAACACGGCCCAAGTGAACATAAAGGCGTACCAGAGCGGCAGCACCAGCATCCAGGCGCGCAGTTGGGCATCGCGCACCTGCTTGCGGTAGAAGGGAAAAAGAGGCCACAAGAACCCGAAAGCGCAGGCCAGTTGAGGCCAGTAGCGCAGGCGAAGAAAGCAGTGGAGGTTGAACAAGGCGCGCGGGTAGTACTCCGAAGGGTTGGCTCCAAAGATGTTGAACACGACATGATGCCAAACAAGCCAGTACACCCCGAGTGCGCCCACAATGGAAAGCACCCGGGGCGCGAAAAGACCGCGCCAGCGTACGCGCCCATCGTAGCCGAGCGACTGCGACAAGGCCCAGAACGGCAGCAGCAGCAGGGTGGTTTCGCGGTTCAAGGTGGCAACCGTGAACAGGAGGACGAACCAGGCGGTGGGCTTGCGGAAGTAAATGAGATAGAACCCGACTGAAAAGAACGCAAGGCTCGGCAAGTCGTACACATAGCGAAAATTCTGTACCGTGTGCACGATGTAAAGCAGGACGCACATGCCCAAAAACAGCGGATAAACCACGGGGCGCAACAGGTGGCTGCGCGAAGAAGCGTTGTAAAGGCGCAGGGCGACCCAGCCGCTCAGCAGGACGCAGGCGATGCCGATAAAGAACTCCAGCACCAGGCCGGGCGTTACGCCATTCGGGAAAAAGTAGGTATTCCGGGCCAGGCGTTCAGCATAAGCGATGCCGGAGGAGCTTTTCTCGTAGGACCGGTAAAGCGGAGCCAACAGCAGGCGCGCTTGAAAGGGTAGACGCTCGCTTCCTTCTTCCCACTGGCCCAGGTCGACATATGGGAATTCAAGGTAAAGGTAGGCGCCGACGAACTGCACCGTGGCGAGCAGGTAAAGAAAAAAAATGCCTGCCTTTTTCCACTGGGCGGGCGAGCAGAGCGCTGCCCAAACAGCATCCTGCCGAACGTCATGGCTCGGGCGGGGCCGTGGTTCCCTCCGGTCCAGGATCTCGGTCCAGTCTTTAGCGGGCCGGGTTTCTGTTCGCTGCTCCACCAGTGGCATTTCGGCAGTGAGATGCGTCGGGGCGACGATTGCGGCGCTTTTGGGTACCGCCTTATCCACAACCTGCACCGTCCGCAGCCCCAAGTGACAGTGTTTTTGCGGGTTCGGACACTGCCCTGGCGTGGCCGGTGTTCTTGCTTCCGCGTGGTGGAGCGCATAACCTTCTCTTGATCTTCCCCCTTGTTGAAGGAGCGCCACAACCTTTGCTCAGATTGAAAAAGATCCAGATTCTCGGCTTCAAGTCGTTCTGCGACAAGACAGAAGTGGCCCTGCCGGGCCGCGGCATTGCGGTGGTGGTGGGGCCGAACGGCTGCGGCAAGTCCAACATTCTGGACGGGGTGACCTGGGTGCTGGGCGAGCAGAGTGCCAAGTCGCTGCGCGGCGGCAAAATGGAAGACGTGATCTTTGCCGGGACGCGCGACCGGCGCGCGCTGGGCATGGCCGAGGTTTCGATCACGCTGGTGGACCCGGAGGTGTACGGGCCGGAGATGGCGGACGCGGCGCCCGCGTTGGCGATCGGCGAAGCGGAACCGGACTGGGACGAGAAGGCCTTGCGGGAACATAAGGCGCGCGAGGTGGAGGGCATTGTCGCGGCCTCGCAGCCAGGCCCGGTGCAGGTAGAGGACGCCGAGATGGAAGACGCGGCCGGTACTCCCGATCCCGAGGAGGTGGTGCTGAAGATTCGCCGGCGCCGGTTCCAAAAAAACGTCCAGCACGGCGAAATCGTGGTGTCGCGCAGGCTCTTCCGGACCGGGGAAAGCGAGTACCTGCTGAACGGCAAGCTGTGCCGCCTGTCCGACATTCGCGACATCTTTATGGGCACGGGGCTGGGGCCGGAGTCGTACGCCATCATCGGGCAGGAGCGGATCGGGCAATTGTTGAGCTCCAAGCCGCACGACCGGCGAGCCATTATTGAAGAAGCAGCCGGCATCACTCGCTTTAAAACCAAAAAGCGGCTAGCGGAGCTGCGGCTGGAGCAGGCCCGGGGGAACCTGGCGCGCATCGACGACATCTTCGACGAGGTGGCGCGGCAGATGGTGACGCTGAAGCGCCAGGCCGCCAAAGCCGAGCGATATGGACTGCTGCGGGACGAGCTGCGCGGGCGCCTGCGGGTGGTGCTGGCGAGCAAGCTGCAGGCGCTGGATGTGGAGCGCGAACGGCTGGCCGGGGCGATTGCGGAACTGACGGAGCAGATCGACGCGCAGTCCGAGGCGATAGGGAACCTCCAGGCGGAGATTGCTGAAAAGCGGCAGCGCAGCTATGCCGTGGACGCGAGCGCGAAGGAGCAAGGGCGGCTGGGCAACGATGCTGCCGTCGAGTTGGAACGCGCGCGCAGCCGGCAAGGCAGCAACGCGGAACGCATCGCGGACCTGGATGCACGGACCGTTTCCGGCACGGCGGAGCTGCTCCACGCTCGCGAACAGCTGGCGGGCTTGGGCGACGAGCGCGAGCAGCACCAAGTGTTTATGCAGACGGCGGCCGGGGAAGCTGAGAAGTTCCGCGCGGAAGCTGCCCGGCAACAGGGGGAGGCGCGGGGTGCCTCGACGCTGGTAGCGCAGGCCGAAGGCCGTGTGGAAGCAGCCCGGCGCGAGGCTGCGCAGCTGCTGGCGCAACTGGGGCAGGCGCGTCGTGAGCAGGCGCAGGCCGAAGAAGCCCTGCTGGCGCTGGACCGCGATGCAAGCCGGGTCGAAGGAGAGCTGGACGCGGTGCGGCGGGACCTGGCTGCGCTGGAAGTGCAACGTGGAGGAGCCGCACAGCGGCTGGAAAGTGCTGCCGAAAACCTGAAGCAGGTGGAAGGTGAACTGGCAGCCATGCGCGGCTCCGTGGCGCAGCGGCGGGTGGAAGAAGCGGAGCTGCGGCGTAGTGGCGACCGCCTGCGGTCGGAGCGAGCTCACCTGCAAGGCCGGCGCAACTCGCTGGAAGCGCTGCTGCGCGAGCACAGCTACTCCACGGACACGGTCAAAAAGCTGTTCCGGGCGCCTACGCTGGCCGGCGATTGGAAACCTTTGGGGGTGCTTGCCGACTTTTTGGAGGTGGGCGAGCAGTATGAATCGTTGGTAGACGAGTTCTTACGTGAAGAGCTGAACTTTGTCGTGGTGCGGAGCTGGGAAGCCGCCGGCGAAGGCCTGCGCCTGCTGAAGATCGCGCCGGGCGCGGGCGGGGTGGATGGACGGGCCACGTTCCTGGTACAGGGCGGGGACTCGGCGGCTGCCTCGACCGGAGAGCGGGCCGGAGAGCAGGGCGGTCCGCTCCCGACGGGGGACAGAGTCGTCGGTCTGCGGGATGCTGTCCGGGTGTTGGGCGGGCTAGGGACCGCGCTGGAAGCGCTTGTGCCCAAGTTGCGCGACGGCTATCTCGCGCCGGATGCGACGATGGCGCGGGCGATGGCACTGGAACGGCCCGGCAGCTACTTTCTTGCGCCGACCGGCGAGTGCTTTCACGGATGGACGGTGACCGGCGGCAAACCCCGCGCGGAAGGACCGCTGGCGCTGAAACGCGAGCTGCGCGAAGCCGAAGCGAAGCTGGTTGCGCTGGAAGCCGAGCTGGGGATGGCTGAACAGCAGGCCGCGGCCCTGGCGCACGCAGTTGGTGAGTTGACGCGGGGGATGGACGAGAAAGCAGAAGCACGCCGGGCGGCGGAACGCGACAGTGCCCACGAAAGTGCCGCCTTGCGGCAGATGGAGAGCGAAAAGCAGAGGGGCGAGCGGCGTTTGGCCGACTACACCCTCCAGGGCGAGCGAGCGGCGGCGCAGCGAGGGGAAAAAGCGGGGGTGATCGCGCGCAAGCGTGAAAGCGGCGCACAGCTGGAGCGCACCCATGCTGCCGTGGAAACGCGAGAAGCGGAGCTGGTGCGGGCGGTTGCAGATGCCCGCGCGGCCCGCGACGCGGC